>JAITDF010000306.1 GCA_031282705.1 Opitutaceae bacterium
TCCCTCGCTGCCGCCCCTCCGGGGCTCGTTTTTTTCTTGATGGATTCCGTGGGTTCCTCGCTGCGCTCGTCACCCACGGCTAAAGGCTGACGCCCCTTCGGGGCGAAATCCGCCGACACCGGTGCCTGGCGTCCCTTCGGGGCTGACCACTGCCATTGCCGCCCCTTCGGGGCTGACAAGGTCAAGCGCTGTCTCAGCTTCCGCGTAACATCAGTCAGTGACATCAGTCAGTAACATCAGTTAAAACTCTAAACTCCAGCCTTCACCTTCTTCCTCCGCGCGGCGAAGCGGTGGATGTCTTGCTCGCCGGAACGCAGGAAATCCAGAAACCGCACCCCGAGGTAATTGCAGGTCTCGCGCACGCTCAGCAGCACCAGGTAGTCCCGCAGGCCCTTTTCCGAGGTCACGCCGTTGATGACCTGCCGCAGCAGGGCGAAGGCCTTGATGGCGTGCTCCGCGTTGTTGTTGTTCCAGGGCACGCCGTCGTGGTGCAGGAAGGTGAACAGCTCCCCGCGCTCCCGGGAAAACCGCTCCCGGTATTTCAGGAAAATCGCGGAGCCCCGCGGCGCGCGGGAAAGCCGGCGGTAAAAGCGTTCGACCGCCTCGCCGTGTTTCCTGAGAAAACGGGTTTTCAGGCCGCGGCGCTCGACCGTCGCGAGCATCGGCCTGACCAGGCCGGCGAAGTCCCGCCCCATGCGCTTCAAGTCCTCGTCGTAGGGGTGCCGGTAGAGGTCGTCGTTGAGGTCGCGCAGAAAGTGGATGAGGCAGCGTTGCTTGGTGCACTCCAGCGCGTCGTAGCCGGAGTAGAAATCCGTCACCAGCACGCCGGTGAAGTTTTTGAGGAAATCGTGCAGCCAGCCGCTTTCCCGGCTCCGCGTGTAGATGTAGGCCACCGTGTCGGGGCAGGCGAAGACCCAGACGCAGCCCTGGCGGCCCGCCACGCTGACCTTGGTCTCATCGACGTGCAGCAGGCCGCCGCGCCGCAGCCGGCCCAGGAGCGATTCGTAGGTGGCGGCGTAGGTTTGCGCGGCCTTGGTCTTGAAATGGCCGGCGCTGCCGCGCGCCAGTTGCAGGCCGAAGAGTTCGTTGAGGCTGCGGTCGATCATCTCCTGCGAGAGGCGCAGCTCGATGTTCTGGTAAACGGCGTAGGCCATCAGCGACGCCCCGAAGCGGCCGCGCGGCAGGCCGGGCAGCGGCGGGCGGAACACCCGCCCGCAATGCCGGCACGCGTGGCGGTGGTAATGGTAGTGCACCACCCAGCGCCGCAAGCCGCCGCGGGTGAACTTCAGGTCGCAGACCGTGCGGTCCACCCGGTCGTAGTTGTGGAGGCCGTCCAGGCCGCAGTGCGGGCAGCGCTCCGCCGGCTCCGGGAACTGGACGTGCCGGTTCACCGGCACGGCCCGCGCGGCGGCGACGGCGGGGTCCCGCAAGGCGCGCCGCAGCCGCCGGTCGGATTTCACGTAAACCTTCTCCCGCTGGTAGTCCCAGTAGGCCGCCTGGTTGATCGCCGCCAGTTCGGGGAGGAAAAACTGGTTGCGCTTGAAGCCATAGACGTTCTCCCGCTTCAGGCTCGCCGCGTCCACCACGTCGTCAGGCGGCGGCATGGTCGCCGCCGCCGCCGCCGTCGCCGCCGCCGCCGCAGCAGCAGCAGCGGTGGCAGTGGCACCGGTCGCCGCCGCCGCCGGCATCCCTCCCATTTCTCCCATCTCTCCCATTCCTGCCGCAGTTCCTGCCGCCGCCGCCCCTGCCGCGGCCCCCGGCACCCCCGTCGGCGCCCCCGCCCTCGCCGCCGCCGCCAGGCTGAGGCCGAGGCCGAGGATGCGCCGCGTCACCACTTCCAGCGCGGCGCAATCGTCCGCATTGTAGGCGATCAAATTGCGCCGCGCCTGCCCGGCCTCGGGCGAGGCCGGGTCGCGGCACCAGTTTTCCCTCCACACCACGGCCTGCGCCCCCGATGCGCCCGGCACCGACCAGTTGAAACCAAGATGGCGGGCGATCTCCTTGAGGCCGTTGGAAAAAGTCGGAAAATAAATCCGGGCAAAGATGACGCCGACCAGGTTCAGCGCCGACTCCAGCGCGCCCGCCGCCGGCGACCCCGGCTCCGGCCCCCCGTGCCGCGCCCGCAACCGTTTCAAAAAAGCGGTCTCGTAACTCCCGTAATGCACCAGCACCGGGCGCTCGACGCCGTTCAGGATTTCCAGAAACTCCCGCCAGATTTTCCCCTCGTCCCGCTCGTCATCCGCCCAGAGACTATACTGCCGCCCCGCCGCCGGCGCGCCCCCGCCGCCGCCGTCGCCACCGCCGCTGTCATCACCGACGCCGCCGCCCACGCCCGCGCCGTCCGCGCCGCCGATGCGCAACCCGATAAGATAGTAAAAATCGCGATCCGGCATCCCCTCGACATCCAGATAGACCGGCGTGCCCTCGAACCGCAAATCCGGTTTGCCCACCAGATGGATCTTCCGCTCCCGGATGGCCAGGGCCTTGAGCGCATGGTGATATTTCTCCGGCCGGTCTTGCAGCCAGCCCGGCCGCCGCCGGGGGCGAAACGTGTGGGAAAGCTGGGTGATGGTGAAAATCCCCTTGTCGCGGAGCTTCCGGCGCTCCGCGTCGTTCATGCCGGCGAGCAGGCTCAGGCTGTCCTGCTCCACCGCCTTTTGCCGGCAATGACTCTGAAACCCGCACTCCGCGCAGTGGCGGTTCAGGACCAGCTCGGGCGGCGCGCCGCCGGCCAGCAGGACGGCCGCCTGCCCGATGAGCTTGCGCACCTCGCCGGACAACGCGTCCGTCTTGACCTTTTTCACGGCAAACTCGTCGCCGTAAACCAGCTTGCCATGCGCCGTCGGCGCCCGGCGTCCGCCCGGCCCCGCCAAGGCCAGCGCGTCGAACCCCAGCAGCAACCGCTCGTCCCGCCCCGGCTTGTTGAAAAAATGGAAGCGGACGGGGACCGCCTGCCCCGCCGCCCCGCCGTGCCCCGCCGCCGCATTCCGCCCCGCCGCCGCCGCGCCCCGTCCCGCGCGCGGCGGGACGCGCTCAACCGCATCGAGACGCGACTCGATTCGCTGCCGGCTCCGGCCCTCCACGGCCTGCGCCACCACGCCGGGCGCGGCGCCGGGCACCAGACGTTTGACGCCCTCGTTCCGGTAAGCCTCCGCCCGCTCCCGAAACCACTGTGCGCAAGGATTTCCCGGCTCCGGAGTCTCATGAAATAGGAGCCAGCATTTGACCGGACATTTTAGAAATGCCGCGAACAACTCGGCCGTAATTTTCATATGCGGACAAGAACCAACGCAGCGGGAGCCGGGTGCGATTCAACATGATGCCGCCCCTCTCCCCTCCGTCGTCCGCCGTCTCTCATCTCTCGTCAGGTTTCGGACCGGGGAGAAAAACAAAGAGGAAAGAGAAAGAGGAAAGAAGACGGATAGAGAAGAAGGGCGGCGGCATCATGCAGCTGCGCACCCGCGGGAGACATTCCTTCACCCATCACCCGCCGCGGCAAGATGCCGGGGAACGCTCCCAATGCAAGTGACCGGCCTTATTGAGAAAACTTTTTACATAGGGTTCCTCGCTATTTTGAGTGGGTGGATGACACCTGAAGCCTTGTTTGAACAGATGCTGGGATTGGGGGAGGAGTGGCGCGTGAGCCGCTGCGAGTTTGACGCCGCGGGCGGGGAGATGCGCCTGTGGGTCGAGGAGCGGCCGCGGTTTTGGGCCGGGGAGCGTGCGCGGCAGGAGGAGGAGGTGCGCGCCTACGACCACACGGCGGAGCTGGAGTGGCGGCACCT
>JAITDF010000308.1 GCA_031282705.1 Opitutaceae bacterium
CGTTCACCGCCTTGTGCCCGTCACGAGGAATGTGCAGCTCGCCGGGCGCGGCATGATTGCGCTCACAATCGGCATTCATGGCATTCCGGTCAACCTGCCCGAGGAAGTGTATGAGGATCTGTATGCGGGCGCTCTGCGCGGTTATCGCAATATCAATCTGGATAATCGCGACGCCTACTATTACCGGCGCGTTTACATGTCGTGCCTGCGCGCGAACGATTATCTCGTGTCGCGCCCGAATTTCGACGGGGAAAACCTCGTTGTCACCGGCGGCAGCCAGGGCGGCATGCTGGCCATTGTCACCGCGGCGCTCGATCCGCGCGTGACCGGGCTGGCGGCGCGGGCTCCCGCATATTGCGATGTCACCGGCTATTTGCACGGGCGCGCCGGAGGCTGGCCGCACATGTTCGCGCCGGGCAGCCCGCATCTGGGCAACGCCGCCAAGCTCGAAACGACCTCCTATTACGATGTCGTGAATTTCGCGAGGCACATAAAGGTGCCCGGCCATTACACGTGGGGCTTTAATGACGAAACCTGCCCGCCGACCTCGATCTACGCGGCTTACAATCAAATCAATGCTCCAAAAACACTCATGCTGGTGCCGTCCGCCGAACACAAGACCACGCCCGAGCAGGACAAGGCCGTCGATGCGTGGATGGCGGAAACCGTGTCAGAAAAGGATGATGCGCCGGATGGCATCACGGATGCCGCAAGAATAAAACATAATCATTTATATCAAACACGCTTCTTCAGTCGCATAACAAACATATACGAGTAATACATGCAGTTTACATCAAGCACGCATCCCCAATGAAACATCCATATATGATATTCGCATCCGCCGCCGTCTGCCTTGCATCGCCCGCCGCGCACGGCCAGGGCGTGTCCGCGCCGGACGCCCGATCCCCGGAAAAAGAAGAAATCGTGGTGCTCAGCCCGTTCGAGGTCAACGCGGAGAAAGCCACCGGTTACATGGCCGCCGAGGGCGCCACGGGCACCCGCTACGCGGCGCCCATCATGGAGGTGCCCATCTCCGTGCAGGCGGTCACGAGCGAGTTTATCGAGGATTTCCTCATGCTCGACCTCGACGACGTGACGACGTATCTCTCCAACTTCGTCATCAACGGCAACGAAGGCTCCAGCACGTTCAACGTGCGCGGCATCCGTTCCAACGGCATCGGCACCTACCGCAACGGCATGAAATCAGACGGCGTTTACGGCCCCATCGCCGTCGATCGCATTGAGATTATCCGCGGCCCCAATGCCGCCATCTACGGCGCCACCGAGCCGGTCGGACTCCGCAACATCATCACCAAAAATCCGACGGGCAAACCCTTCATGAATCTCCGGCTTTCCGGCGGCACCGATGATTTTTATCGCGTCGCCCTCGATGTCAACGTGCCCATCACCAAGCGCACCCTCCTGACCCGGTTTGCGGTTTCCTCAGAGGAGAACGGACAATATATTCCGGATTTTGCCCATTTGCGCCGGAAAAATCTCTACAATTCCACCACATGGAAAATCGGACCCAAGACCGCCTTTACTTGGCATATTGATTACGTTGAATTCAGCAACCAGGCGCAGGGATCCAACAACCTTCCCATGGTTCAATCGCTCGTCGAGCTGCCCAATGGCGCGGGCGGCACGACCACGACCACTGCCAACGTAGGACGCTTTGGCACGGGCATGTGGGAACGGTTTCAAAATATGAACACCTCCGGCAAGGGTGCCACCAACGACATGGAATTCACCCACTTTGACGCCAACTTCACGCATCAATTTTCAAACTGGCTCACCTTGCGCGTCCTTGCCGGCAGCATTCGGCGCAACCAGAATATCATGCGAACCACCGTCAACACTGCCGCCAATCGCAACCGCTATGACCTCGTGTCTTATGATTCGAGTGTGCAAAATTACGTCACCCCGACCTTGGCCATGACCTCTCCGCGCGGAACTTATAGATATTACCTCAACGACAGTGCCAGTTCGGGCGCCGGTTCCTATCTCGGAGGCACGCTCGGCGGCGTATTTATGCCGCAATACGAGCGCAACCGCATGACATCGACGACCGTTCAGGCCGACTTGCTCGCCCAATTCAAGACAGGGCCCGTGAACCACAAGCTCCTCCTCACGGCCGACTACTTTATCCGGAACACGGAAAGCAGGGATCGCAGAAGCGTTGAACGCGATCCCTCCGACACATCCGGAGGAAAAAATAATCCCGACGACCCGAACACGTGGACCCGCTGGGGCGGCACCGTCGTCCTCAACGACTCTTTTTGGGGCGACTGGAGCTTCACCAATCCCGACTTCAGCTACACTCGCGATTTTTTCAACAATGCCGTCTGGAATTATGACTCCGCCTGGACCGAAGACCAGCAGATCATCAAGGGCATCATGCTTTCCGAGCGCGCCGCGTTTTTGAAGAATCGCCTCCTGGCCTTCGCCGGCATACGGCATGACATCATCGAGACCAGCATGACCGACCGGTTCAATGCGCTCAACAACGTCGGCGCCGACAACGTGGATTATGCGCCCGGCGAAATGCGACGCTACGAGCCTGATCGCGCCACAACCTTTCAGGGAGGCGTGCTGTATAGAATCACGCCCGAATTTTCCGCCTATGCAAACTACAGCGAGTCTTTCAGTCCCAATCGTGCCGACGGCGCGAATCGCGACATCAACCGCAACCCGCTCCCGGCCTCGCGTGGCAAAGGCTATGAGATCGGCATCAAGGCCGCGCTGTTCAGTGAAAAATGCAATTTTACCCTAACGTGGTTCGACACCGACAAAACGAATGTTCCCCTCGAAGCCATGGATGAAGATGGACAGTATCTCACCATTCCCGGTTCCAGCGACCGTTACAAAAACCTCAACGACATCAACACCCGCGGTGCCGAGCTTGATCTCAACGCCCGCCCCACTCCCTCGCTGAACATTCTCTTCGCCCTCGGTTACACGGAGGTTTCCTACACCTATGTGAAGAACGTAACCGAGCAGTATCTCCTCGACGTCCCGCCTGCGGGCACACCCAAGTGGATGGCCAGCCTCGCGCTCTCCTACAATGTCCGCAAAGGTTTCTTCAAGGGCATGCGCTACCGTCTCGGTGTCCGCTACACGGGAGCGATGTTGATAAACACCGATACCGTTTCCATCTTCGGCAACAGCAAGGTGCGCGGGCCCACAATCACGGTCGGGAACCGCACCTATCAGCAGTATTATTTTGAAAATCCCGCGCTCACCCTTGTCGAAGGAAGCGTTGGCTACACTTGGAACACGGGCCGCAGCGTCAGGCACTCCGTGAACATGAATATCAAGAACCTTCTCAACACGACCTATCTGCGCGGCCGGCAACCCGGCACGCCGCTCAGCCTCATCGTCACCTACGGCCTCAGCTTCAAATGAGCCATGCGAGCCGCCCCGGCAACCGCCGCCAACCCGATTCACCAAAAACACCCGACACTCATATTCTCCATGAATTCTCATAAAAAAAACACCTCACAATTGCGGAAGCTCGCCGGCATATCCATCCACGCCGCCGCGACCGCCATCGCCCACGCCGAGGACGTCACGGTTCCCCTGCCCTCCATTCAGTGGAATCCCACCGAGAGCGGAACGACCATTCCCAACACGGGCACCAAGGACGGCTTCACCTCGCTGACCAACGACACGCTCTTGTTGAAAAAAACCACGGACAGCACGGTCAGCGCCAGTGCTTTTGCTGATCTCATCACCATCCAAGAGGGCAGCGGACCTTTTAATATCGGGCGCGCAATTGATTTTTCCTCCAACGCCAAAAACGGAGGTTTTCCCACCACCAACCCCGACCCAGCGTTGGCCAGCCCCGTTGCCCGCATCGAGTCCGGATTCGACTTGGTCGGGACGAGCACGTTTACTTTCACCTTATGGTATAAGCTCGATTCTGACATAGCCGATCCCGACGGAGGTGCCACGACCTTGCTTCGTGCAACAAATTTCTTGAACCTATTTTTTCTAAAAGATGGCTCCGCCTACAAGTTGCGTTTTGCCGTGACCGGCGACGCGCCCAGCCCCACCGGCAAAGACCATCTCCAAGTCGATTCAAGCACCCTCACCCAGAGGGACAAATGGGTGTTTATTGCCGGCACTTGGAACGGCGCCAATGGCACCGCAACCCTGTATTGCGGAACCGAGGAAATGGCCGTCAACAAACTCGCCGAAGACACAATGAAAGCCAGGGGAGCGTTCCCTGCCAATACCGCTTTGAACGTCGCTTTTCATAACACAGGACAAAGCGGTAGTGGCAACGGGCGCACCTTCGATGGCTGGCTGGCCGACATCCGATTCTACAGTCACACGCTCACGGCCGCCCAGATTGAGAAAATCCGCTCCGGCTCATCCTCACCCGTTGTCACCACCTATCTGCCTGCGGTGAAAAGCTGGGCCGACACCTCGCTGGGGAGCAATTTCACGGACGCCAAGATCGATGCCGGCACCGCCTCCCCCACGCCGTCAAACGGCTTTACCGACGACGACCTCTTCCATGCCGCCGCTGTCGCCGCGCGCCTCTGGATTCTCGGCGGCAAGACCAACGCCGCATACGCCGACAAAGCCTTCTACATCCTCAACGCCCTGCGCACCCAGCGCTCCATCAGCGCAAAATTCAGCATCGGTTTCCAAGCGAGATATTCCTTTGCCGAAGCCTATGGCATCCTGCTCGAAAACGGCTACACCAACGCTGCCTTTGACGCCGCCTTCAAAGCCGACATGAAGGACATGGCGCGCGACAGCCTCGGCCCCGGCGATACTTCCGACAACAACGTCGGCGCCTTCATGGCCGCCGGCACCGTGCGCGCCCTCACCCTCTGGCCCGACCTCGACGCCGGCGGCGCGTGGACCGATTACATAAAGCAACAATGGGCCTCATGGGCGGGCCGGCACGACACCC
>JAITDF010000310.1 GCA_031282705.1 Opitutaceae bacterium
TTCAGGAGCCGGGAGCGACGGGCACGGACTGGAGGCTGCATTACGCGATCGAGTTGCCGGGCCTGTTTTGCGAGCAGGCGCAACTGACCGGCAGCAAGGGAGGCGGGAGTTTGTGCCGCTTCGAGATTCGCAAGGGCGATCTGATACTGGGGTACCGCAATTTTTGCAAAGCCGGTCAGATCAGGCATGTGCTTGAGCATGAGGCGGAAGCCCTGCTGCGCTGACACAGCACGGCGCAGCCTGTGTTCGACGCTGAGGGCAACCCCGTGGATGTCGCCGTCTGGCTCGAGGGGCCGGGCCACAGGCAGTGCGCACAGCGGACCGTCACGCTCAAGGGGCGGGCGCGCCCGATGCGCCTGTGCGCCATCCGCGTGAGCCGCAAGGTGGCGCAACGCCAGAGGGACTGCGCGAACGAAAGCGCCCGCAGGAACGGACGCAAGCCCTCCGCCCTCAGCCTGCCGTTGTGCGGTTGCATCGTCGTCGGCACCTCCCTGCCTGAAGAACCGTTCGGGGCCCGCTCCGTCCTCCGGCTTTACCGTCTGCGCTGGCAAATCGAACCGGCCTTCAAACGCCTCAAATCGCTTCCGGGCACAGGCCATGTCCCGAAAATCGATCCGCGCAGTTCCCGCGCATGGCTCCAGTCCAAGCTGCCCGCCTGTCTTTTAACCGAAAAAATCATCCTCGAATCCGAGGTTTTTCCCCCCTGGGGATTCCTTCTGCCTGAAACTCAGCCGATGGGCTGAGTTTGTCGAGGCGCGCAATTGCCTCCTGGCCTGCCTCTGCCTCGCCCCCTCCCTTCGCTTCTTCCTCGCAAACGGCCCTTCCATCCGCTCTTCCCTGGCTGGCTCCCGCCCCCGAAAACGCTCCCCTGCCCGTGTCTCATGGCTTACTATAGTATCTTAGTGCTTATAGCCCACCCCCTTACCCTTCCCCGGCCCCGTGCGTTTTAACGCGGTTTCCCGGCGTCTGGCGGCGAAACACCCGGCGCGCGCGTGCCCCCCTCTCACGGCATTCCGTCCGTCTCACCCCGCCCTCAAAACAAATGCAACTCACTTTGAACATCCCCAAACGAAAGCGGACAGGGTGTCACCTATGGGTGTCACTTCCCTTTCAATCTTCCATAACTGGTTGAGCATTAATATGGCGGAGAGGGGGGGATTCGAACCCCCGATACCTTGCGGTATACGCGCTTTCCAAGCGCGCGCATTCGACCACTCTGCCACCTCTCCAGATGGGTGCCGTCCGCGGCGCGTTTCGCGCAGCTTCCGGCGGGCAAGGGGTGGAACTAAGAATGCCCGCCGGGGCCGGGTCAATGGAAAATCTCCCGGATGCCGGGAATCTGGGAATCGCGGCGCACCCGGACGCTCCCCGGCGCCTCCCGGCGCTCCCCGACCGACGCGCCCCCCGGCGCCCCCGGCGCATCCGGGCGGGCCGGGTGGCGGCGGATTTTTTGCGTGTTGTCATTTGCCATGACCGCTGAATGAGTGAATCGCATGGACGTATTGGACAATCCGGCCAAACGCGGGCGCGCGATGATTGCCCAGCTCAGGCAATCCCAGATCTACCGCGATTATGAACAGGCCTTCCGCGAGGCGACGGGCCTGCCGCTGAGCCTGCGTCCGCTCGACGCGCTCGATCTGCCGCATCACGGCGACCCGAGGCAGGGGCCGTTTTGCGCGTTGATGGCGCGGAACAACCACACGTGCGCCGAGTGCCTGCGCCTCCTGCGCAAGGTCGAGCAGGAGGCGCGGAACGGCCCGTGTTCGCTAAAATGTTTCGCGGGGCTGTGGGATTCGGCGGTGCCCATCCGGGTGGGGGAAAACCTGGTGGCGTTTTTGCAGACGGGGCAGGTTTTCCTGCACCAGCCCGCCCAGGGCCAGTTTGCGAAGGTGGCGGACCAGCTGGCGCGCCGGGGGGCGCAGCTCGACCTGCGCGCGGTGGAGGAGGCGTATTTCCAGACCCGGGTCGTCGCCAGGAGGCAGTATGCGTCGGTTCTGCGGCTGCTGGCGGTGTTTGCGCAGCATCTGGCCTCGTTCGGCAACCAGATCATGGTGCGGGAGGAACATGCGGAGCCGCCGGTCATCAGCAGGGCGCGCGTTTACATCGCGGAGCACCAGGATGACGACCTCACGCTGGCGCAGGTGGCGCAGGCGGTGAACACGAGCGCGTGTTATTTCTGCAAGATGTTCAAGAAGGCCACCGGCATGACGTTCACCGATTATCTGGCGCGGGTGCGGGTGGAGAAGGTGAAAAACCTGCTGCTCAACCCGCACAAGCGCGTGAGCGAGGCGGCGTTCGAGACGGGCTTCCAGTCGTTGTCGCAGTTCAACCGCGTGTTTCGCAAGCTGGAGGGCTGCTCGCCCTCGGCTTATCGCGAGCAACTGCACGCGGTGGTGTCGGCGCACTGAGCCGGCGGGCTCGTTTTTCGAGCCTCGCTCCTCGTTCTCTTTCTCCTTTCCTCTTTATCTTTCTCTTTCGTCTTTCGTCTGGAGGAAAAAGAGAGAACGAGAACGAAGAACGAAAACGGGTGGGGGAAAAAATGCGCGGCGCGCGCGCGGGTCGCTTTAAGATTGCGGACGCCGGTTTTGCGGGCAGGCTGGGCGGCCTATGATCGACTCCATCAAAAAGACATTGCTGGCGGGCGTGGGCGCCGCAGTCATCACGAAGGAAAAGGCGGAGGCGGTGTTCGAGGAATTTGTCCGGCAGGGCAGGATTTCCGCGAACGACGCCCGCATCATGGCCGGGAAAATCTCGGAGCAGGGCAGGCGCGAGTTCGACGAAGCGAGCTCGTCCTTGCAGGAAAAAATCAGGGAACTGCTCGGGCGCGACGAGGCCGGCGTGAAGCAGCGCCTCGCCGCGCTCGAATCACGCGTCGCGCTGCTTGAGCACAAGCTCGCCGCCGAACCTCCCACCCGCACGGGCGAGCCGTGAAACCGTTCGGGGTGATCACCCACGTGGGGCGGGCGCGGGAGATTTTCACCGTGCTGGCCCGGCACGGCTTCGCCGACCTGCTCGACCAGCTTGAGCCCTCGGACGCGTGGTGGCGCCGCCTCGTGCCCCAGCGCCGCGGCCCGCAGCGCACGAAATGGGAGCGCGCGCGCCTCGCGCTCGAAGAGCTCGGCCCCACCTTCGTGAAGGCCGGCCAGATCCTCAGCATGAGGCCCGACATGCTCCCGCAGCCCCTGATCCTGGAGCTGCGCAAGCTGCAAAGCCACGTCGCCGCGCTCCCCTTCCCCGCCATGCGCGAGGTCATCACCGGCGAGCTTGAGGCGGACATCGGCGAGGTGTTTTCCGAGTTCGACGAGACGCCGGTCGCGAGCGCGTCCATAGCCCAGGTTTACCTTGCAAAACTGCGCGACGGGCGCGAGGTGGCGGTGAAGGTGCAGCGGCCCAACCTGCAAAAACCCGTCGAGGAGGACCTGGAGCTGCTCGCGTGGCTCGCCGCGCAGGCGCACCAGCGCATCGCCGCGCTCCAGCCCTACAACGTGCCGTCCGCCGTGGAGGAGGTGCGCCAGGGCATGCTGCGCGAACTCGATTTTCTAAACGAAGTGCGCAACATGCGCTTTTTCAACGCCGTCAACGCCATGCCCGACCGCGTTTACGCGCCGTGGGTCGCGGAGCACCTTTGCACGCGGCGCGTGCTGGTGATGGAGCGCATCGGCGGCGAGCCGGTCACCAGCGCGAAAATCGCCCCTGGGCTGCGCCGCCGCATCGCGCGCAACGGCGCGGAATCGCTCATGCACCAGGTGCTGATCGGCGGGTTTTTCCACGCCGACCCGCACGCCGGCAACCTGCTCGTCACGCCCGACGGGCGCCTGTGCTTCCTCGACTGGGGGCTCGCCGGGCACCTCACGCGCCGGCTGCGCTACGCGCTGGCCGACCTCTTCCAGGCCGCGCTCGCGCAGGACGCGGAGCGCATCGTGCAAATCACCTCCGCGCTCGGCGATCCCGACGGCGGCATCGACTACCGCGGCATGGAGCGCGACATCACGCTCGCGCTGCGCGAAAGTTTCAACCCGAAGCTCGGGCACGAGGAAGTCGGCCAGGCCATCCTGAAAGTGCTGCACGTGCTCGGGCGCAACGGCATCAACATGACGCGCGACTACTCGCTCATGGCCAAGGCGGTGCTCTCCATCGAGGAGACGGCGCGCACGCTCGACCCCGGCTTTGAGCTGCGCGCCGCGGCGCGCCCCGTGATCGTGGCGCTGAAGAAGGAGCGCGCCTCGCCCCGCGCGCTCTGGCAGGGCACGGTGCAGCTGTTCCATGCGCTCACGACCGGCGTGCAGGAACTGCCGGGCGAGCTCTACCGGATCGTGCGGCGCGTGGGGCGCGACGATTTTTCCATAAAACTCCAGCACCGCGGCCTGGAGGACATCGACGACGCGATGAAGACCGCCGCCAACCGCATCACGCTCGGCGTGGTGATCGGCTCGCTGATCATCGGCTCCTCGTCGATGATGACGACGCAGGTGAGGCCGTATTTGTTCGGCTACCCGGCGCTGGGCGTCGTCGGCTACCTGATTTCCGCCATGCTCGGCCTTTACGTGATCTGGGACATCATCCGCCACGGCCGGCACAAGTGACCCGCGCCGCCCCGGCGCAGGCGACGGACGGCGTCCGGGAAAAGGGCGGGAAGCGGACGCCGGCCAAAACGGAACCGCGCTGCTATTTCCGCCGCAGCAGGAACACCGCCGCGCCGTCGTGCCCGGCGAGCCACGGATGGGCGACCACGCTTTTCCCAAGCTCGAAACGGGCGCCGGCCCGCTCCAAAAACGCCTCGACCACGCGCTCGTTTTCCACCTCGTCCACGCTGCACGTGCTGTAAACCAGGCGCCCGCCCGGGGCCACGCGCCGCGCCGCCGCGTCGAGCAACGCGAGCTGCCGCCCCGCGTGCTTCTCGATGTCGCCCGGGCGCAGCCGCCATTTCACGTCCACGCGGTGCCGCATCACGCCGGTGTTGGAGCACGGCGCGTCGAGCAGCACCGCGTCGTATTCCCCCGGCAGGTTGTGGTCCGCAAACAGACGCCGGCCCGCCTTCGCCAGTTCCGCCTGCACCAGCGCCACCTCCACGCCCGCCGGCGCGCGCGCCAGGTTCTCGCGCAGCCGGTCGATGCGCGGCCCCGGCAGGTCCAGCGCCACCAGCCGCGCGGGCGCGCCGCCGCCGCCGCCACCGCCGCCACCGCCGCCGACGCCACCGCCGACGCCGACGACGCCATCGCCGACGCCGCCGACGACGCCACCGCCGCCGCCATCGCCGACGCCGCCGTCGCCCGCCTCCTTCGCGGCGGCCAGCGTGTCGGCGATCAGGACGCTCTTGCCGCCCGGCGCGGCGCAGGCGTCGAGGATGCGCTCGCCCGGCCGCGGCGCGAGCAGCTCGACGGCGAGGCGCGTGGAGGCGTCCTGCACGTAAATCCGCCCGTCCGCGATGGCCGCGCCCATCTCGGCCCGGCGCCCCGGGCGCACCTCGAAAAACCCCGGCCAGCGCGCCGGCGCCAGCCACGCGAGCTCCGCGTCCGACGGCGCGCGCGCGCGCAGCCGCCAGCGCGCCAGCACCGGCGCGGGCTGCTGGTTCCATTCCAAAAAGGCGCGCGTGCCCGCCGCCGCGAATTGCGCCAGCCAGCGCCGCACGAGCCACTCCGGATGCGAGAACCACGCGGCCAGCCGCTCCGCCGTCGCGAGCGCGGGCGGCGCGCGGTCCGCGGCCAGCGCGGCGGCGAGCCGGCGCACGACGGCGTTGACCAGCCGGGCCTCGGGCGCGCTGGCGAGCGTCTTGGTCTGCTCCACCGCGTGATGCACCACGCGCGCGGCGTGATGCTCGTCGCCGCCCTCGATCAACTCAAAACCCGCCACCAGCAGCGCCGCCTTCAGGCGCGGGCGCGGCGCGCGCTCCACCAGCGCCGAGAGGTGCGCGTCGATGCGGCCCAGGTGCCGGATGGCGCCGAAGAGCAGGCTCTGGCAGCGTCCGCGTTCGACGCCGGGCAGCGCGGGCGGCAGCGATTCGAGCAACGCGTCGGCGCGCTCGTTGTTTTCGAGCCATCGCGCGAGCAGCATCACGGCGAGCGACCAGGGGGTCGCCGGTTTTCGGGAGTCCGTCGGGGAGATTCCGGTCATTGAGCCAACGTCGGCAACCCGCGCCCGTTGGCAAGAAATT
>JAITDF010000325.1 GCA_031282705.1 Opitutaceae bacterium
TCCTTGAAATGGGGAAAGACGCGCAGCGCGTGCGGCCCCGCGTGCGTGTGCTCCGCGCCGGTGGTGTCGTTGCCCGGGATGTGTGCGCCGTGCCACTCCTCATATTCGAGGCGCCCGCGGTCGCCGGTGAATGACACGCGGTAGCCTTCATAGGGGCTGAAGGCGACGAGCGAATAATTGAGGAAGGTGCCGTCGCGGTAGCGCACGAGGACGTTCATCACGTCCTCGATGTCGATGCCGTCGCGAAAGACGTTTTTGTCGCGGATGTAGCCGGTTTCCTGCTCGGCATCGAGATAGATGTGCTCCTCGTAGTTTTGGTCCTGGAGCAGCGAGTGTGAAAAATCGTATGCGAACGGGTCGCCGTTTGTGTCCGCCCCGCGGTAGCGCGGATAGCGGGTGAGGGCGCCGTCGCCCCGGCGCAGGGCATTTTCGCGCCCGTAGAAGGTCAGCCCGCCCTGCGCGAACACGCGTTCGGGGATGGCGTCGATCCACCAGTTCACCAGGTCGAAATGATGCGTGGCTTTGTGCACGAGCAACCCGCCGGAGTTTTTCTTTTCCGAATGCCAGCGCCGGAAATAATCGGCGCCGTGGCTGGTGTTGAGCAGATACTCCAGGTTCACGTGGCGGACCCGGCCGATGGCACCCCCGGCCAGAAGCTCGCGCACCTTTGTCGGCCCGGCGGCCCAGCGATAATTGAACGCCACGCGCACGCGCCGCCCGGTCTCGCGCACGGCGTCGAGGATGCGGGCGCATTTGTCCGCGTCTGTCGTCATCGGCTTCTCGGTCACCACGTCGCAGCCGGCGCGCAGGCTTGCGACGATATAGTGATCGTGTGTGCAGTCGGTGGTGCAGACGACGACCTCGTCGGGCTTTGTCTCGCGCAGCATGCGCGCGAAGTCACCGGCCCGGTACACCGGCACATCGTAGGCGCAACCGAGCCCGTCGCGCAGGCGCTCGCGCTGGTAGTTTGCGCGCGTGAGGCTGAGATCGCACAACCCCGCGATGATGGCATGCCTCCCGTGGCGCGTGACCGCCGGATCGAGAAACATGCGCGCCCGCCCGCCGGTGCCGACATAGGCGAAACGGCGGGGGCGCGGCTCCGCGGTCGCGGAGGACGCCGGACGGGCGGGAATGGAGGCGCTGGGCGGAGGAGATGCGAGGCTCATGGAAACCGGTGGAGGCTGGGAGAGGCGGAGGCTGGGAGACGGAGGCTGAAAATCAAATACGTGTGTGATCAAAACGCGCGGGCGCCGGGCCTGCAAGCATTTTTTCACACACGTATTTGATTTTTTTATCCGGCCCCTTCCGCCGGACGGCGGCCCGGGGCCGTCACCCGCCGGCGGGGCCGGGCGCCGGCCCGGTGGATTCGCCGGTCAGCAGGGCGGGCGCGATCATGCGGCTGGCGGCGCGCGGACGCCGGCCTCGCGCCGGGGAAATTTGCGCGAGGAGCAATTCCCCGGCGGTCTCCATCAAGGCGGACGGATTTTGCTCGATGGTCGTGATCGTCGGCTGGAGCTGCCGCGCGAGATCGAGATTGTCGAAGCCGGTTATGGAAAAGTCCCGCGGGATGAGCATGCCCGCCATCTTGATGAACTGGGCCGCGCCCACCGCCACGCGGTCGTCGAGGCAAAGCAGGGCGGTGGGGCGCGGCGTCATGCCCAGCACGGTCGCGGCCATGCCGCGTCCGGCCTCGATGCCGCGCTCGGCCATTTGCGCGTTGCCGACGATGGCGAACAACCGTTCCGGATCGAGCCCGCGCCGGCGGGCCAGGCTGTCCAGCGCCGGCCAGCGCCAGGCATCCGTCCTCCCTATGCCCAGCAAGGCTATCGAGCGGTGGCCGAGATTGAGCAGGTGATTGAGCAGCAATTCCATGGCCATTTGCCGGTCCAGCGACACCGTCGTGATGGTGTGCGGCTCATGCGGGTCCACGCTCACGCTCGGGATTTTTGCCAGCAGGCGGCTGGCGTCTTTTGCCGGGAGCGTCGAGTGAATCAGGACGATCCCGTCAACCCTGAAGCCCAGGAAGTCCTCGATGACGCGAAGCTCGTTTTGCGGATCGCGCAAGGAGATTTCCAGCAGGCCCCTCAATTGGTGGCGGCGCAGAAATTCCTGCAAGTGGTACAGTTTGGTGTTGAGGATGGGGCTGTGCAGCCCGGCGAAACACACGCCGACCAAGCCGGAGCCGTGCCCGCGCAACCCGCGCGCGAAAAGGTTCGGGCGAAATCCCAGCTGCGCCATGGCTTCGCGAATCCGCTGCTTGGTGGGCTCCCTGACTTCAGGGTGGCCATTTATGGCGCGCGAAACGGTCCAGGCGGAAAGCCCGAGATGCCGGGCAAGATCGGCGACGGTCACAACTTGATGCGAGGACTTTTTGTTCAAGGCTTGTTTCTTCTCTTGAGGCATGTCGGCCATAATCCAATACGTGAGTGAACCGGGGTACTTTGCAATGCTTTCCATTCACCGGTCAATCATCGGGGAATCATGCCGGCGAAATTCGAAGTGATGCCGTCGCCCCC
>JAITDF010000398.1 GCA_031282705.1 Opitutaceae bacterium
GCCGCAGGCGAATTGGAGGAGGCGGAGGTGGAGCGTCTGGATTTCGGGCATGAGGTAGAGGGCGATGTCGTGGCCGAAGGCGCTGTAGGCGACGCGGCCTTTGCCGTGGTTTTTTATCCAGACGAGGGCGCAGTCGCGGTCGGCGCGGGCGTTGGGGCGGGGGGCGCAGCGGTCGAGGTCGAGGGCGAGGAGGACGCGGAGTTTTTTGCGGTCGAAGGCGTCGCCGAACATATACATTTCGTTGCGGGCGGTGAATCCGCCTTCGGGCCAGAGGCCGCGGGTGATGGGGGAGGCGGGGTCTTCGATGGCGATGGCGCTGGTGTCGCGCGCGGTCCAGGGGTGGCCGATGAAGTCGCCGCCGATCATGTCGATGTAGGCGGGGTCGTATTCGCCGGCGCGGCGGTTGCGGTAGGTGTCGCCGCCGGCGTGGATGCCGAAGAGGGCGCCGCCTTCGCGGATGTAGGCGAGGAGGTTTTCGCGGAGGCGGGTGTCGCGGGCGAGGATTTCCGCCTGTTTTTCGGCGGGCATTTTTTTCAATTCGGGCTGGGGTTCTGCGAAGGGGCGGCCGGTGGTGTTGTTCATCACCACGCAGTCGAAGCGGCGGAGGGCCGCGGGTTCAAAGTTGGCGAGGTCGTCGCTGATGACGGTCTGCCATGCGCCGGTGCGGGCGCCGGTTTTTTCGATCAGGTATTTGGCGGCGACGATGCCTTGGTAGTGGCGGAAGTCGCAGGTGCGGGAGAAGACGAGCACGCGGCGGGGGGCGGCGGGGGCGGCGGCGGGGCGCGCGGGCATGGCGTCGTCGAGGGCGGCTTGCTGGCGGGGGGTGAGCACGGGGTCGTCCTTGTAGGGATACCAGCCTTGCGCGGGGAGCGTGGCGGGGAGCAGCGCGGAGAGGGCAAGGGGGAGGATGAGGGTGAGGGCGCGGGGGGCGGAGGTGAGGACGCGGAGTGATTTTTTCATGGGAAAAGGGTGGCGGGAGGCGGGAATGAAAATTGGAGAATGGAGAATGGAGAATGGAGAATGAAAAATGGGAAATGGGAAGACGATGGACGATGGACGAGGACGAATGAATGCTGGCGGCGGGCGGTGGTTGGCGGGCGGGTGGTGGCGGCGGGCGGCGGGCGGTTTAGATGCGCGCCCATTCGCCGCGGTTTTCGCGCCAGAGATACTGGTTGGCGACTTCGTCGCCGACGAAGGTGCCGGTGCGCCAGTCCCATTCGAGGCTGCGGCCGAGGAGGTGCGCGATGTTGCCGACGAGGCACATGTTGCAGCTCGAGCGGCCGATTTCGGCGGGGCAGATCGTGGGGCGGCCGGTGAGCACGGCGTCGATGAAGTTGGCGCGGTGGTCGTCGGAGACCTGGACGGGGGCGGCGTCGCCGCCGGGGCGGTCTCCGTCGGCGAAGCGCACGTTGCGCAGCGAGGGTTTGTCCACCCAGAATTTGCCGTGGCGCGCGGCGGAGGCGGTCGCCTCGGTGCCGACGAAGCTCACCATCGTGGCGCCGCCGGATTCGCGTTTCACCGGGTCGGGGCAGCCGTAAACGACTTTCGCGCCGCCGGCGAAGGTGTAGGAGATGTGGCGGTTGTCGGAGGGGGTGGCGGGGTTCTGGCTGGGAAAGACTTCCACGTAGCGCGGGCCGCGCCCGTCGGCGCCCAGGCCCCAGAGCGCGATGTCGAGGTGGTGCGCGCCCCAGTCGGCCTGGAGGCCGTTGCCGTATTCGAGGTGCCAGCGCCATTCGCCCCAGTCGTAGCCGTAGGGGCGCGGCGGGGCGCCGCTCATCATGCGCGGCAGGAAGTGCGAAGTGTAGGGGCGCATCACCGCCGGGCCGATCCACATTTCCCAGTCCATGCCCGGCGGCACTTCCTCGGCGGGCCAGTTGTGGATGACCGGATAGCGCCGGCCGAAGTTGCACCACACTTCCTTGATTTCGCCGAGCAGGCCGGAGCGGGCGAGTTGCACGGCGCGGCGGAAGCCGGAGTCGCTGCGCTGCTGCGAGCCGGTCTGGAAAACCACGCCGGCGGCGCGCACCGCCTCGACCACGCGCCGGCCTTCCTCGATGGTGAAGGTCATCGGCTTCTCGCAATAAATCGCCTTGCCGGCGCGCGCCGCGAGGATGGCCTGGATGGCGTGCCAGTGGTCGGGCGTGACGATGACCACCGCGTCGATGGACGGGTCGGCCAGCAAGGCGCGGAAGTCCTTGTGGCAGGCGACGGCGGCTTTTTCGCCGCGCTCCGCGGCCATGCGCATGAGCCGGGTTTTCTGGTAGTCGAGGCGCTCGTCGTCCACGTCGCATATCGCGGTGACGCGGCAGCGCTCGTCGTTGGCGAAGGTCGAGAGGTGCCCGCCCACCTGTTTGCCGAGGCCGATGATGCCGATGTTGATGCGCGAGTTGGGCGGCGTGGCGCGCGTCTGGCCGAAGAGCCCGCGCGGCAGCAGCAGCGAGGCGGCGGACGCGAGCCCGGCGGTCTTAAGAAAGCCCCGGCGCGAATGGAGGGCAGGCGGGAGGCTGGAGCGGGGCGGGAGGACGGGCCGCGGGCGGGCGGAAGGGAGGACGGGCGAACCTGTGTTTTTCATGGTGAGGGATGGATGCGGTGGATGCGGGTGGGTGCGATGGGTGCGGGTGGATGCGGGTGAACCGACGGGGAGATGAGTCAAGTGCGGGAAAGTGCGGGAAAAAGAGTGACGATAGGCAAATTTTCTCCCGTGGAAAACAAAAAAACGGTCAATCGTTGACGGAGCGCGCGATTCAAAGTGATGACGCCCGCCGCCGCCGCCGTCTCCCAACTCCCGCAGGAATCTTTCCTCTTTCTTCTTTCTCTTTCTTCATTCTCGTTCCTCGTTCCTCGTTCTCTTTCTCTCTCTCTTCGCCCGCCCGTGCCTGACGAAAGATAAAGATAAAGAGGAAAGAAAAATAGCGACGACCGAAAGAGAAAGAGAACGAGAACGAGGAACGAGAACGTGAACGTGAAAAAACGCGTGGCCGCAAGGCCGGGCATGGGGGGCTCAGAACCCCTTTTCCTCCGGCACGACGCCCGTGATGTCGATTTCGACCGGGCCGTCGTTTTCGATGCCGAGATTCTCGCGGTAAATGGCCGCCACTTCCTGCGTGAGGTAGCCTTGGATGGCGTCGAGCTTCGCGTTGGGGCGCACTTTCAGGCGGATGCGGGTCGTGAACCTGCCCGTGCCGCCCGACACGGTCACGCGCGCGGAATCGACCCCCTTCACCTGTTCGCAGCACGCCTCGATCAACCGGTGCAGCGCGTGGCGGGAGATTTGCAGCGAGCCGTGTTTTCCGGTCGCGAGGGTCACGCGCGAGGGACGGTTGAGAATCAACGCGACGACCAGCACCACGACGAGGCCCCACAGGATGAGGATTTCGACGGGCGAGTTGACAAAGAATTGGATGATCCGGGTGAACACGGCGCGAGTGGGTTGAAGGAAAAATGACGGCGGGGCGGCGGTTGGCGGAGCGGCGGGCTGCGGTTGGCTGCGGGTAGCGGTTGACCGTTGGCGGAGTGGTGGATGGCGGGTGGCGGACGGCGGACGGCGGACGGCGGCGGCAGGATGGTTGGCGGCACTTAAAACTTATTACTTATACTTAAACTCTCAACTTATACTCTTTTTCAAGCCGTGCCGGTGTCGGGCCAGAGCGTGTCGTTTTTGTCGGAGGTCACGGTGTCCGCGGGCAGGCGCACGCCCTCGACGATCACATCGACGCGCGACACGGTTTTGCCGGTCATGCCCATGACCTGCCTGTGCACGGCGAGCTGCACGTCGAGCGCGGTTTTGCCGATCTCAAAACCGTAGGTGATGACGATGCGCACCTCGATGGCGTAGGCGCCGGCGGAATCCTCCGAGATTTTCACGCCGCGATGGTCGGACTCGCGCTTCGTGAACAACTCGGAGAGATCATCCGCGAAACCGCCGCCGACCCCGGACACGCCGGGGACTTGCGAGGCGGCGATGCGCACGATGCTGGCGACAACATTGTGGTTGATCTTGATGTCGCCGAGCCCGGCTTGCTCGTCGTCGCGAAAGGAGGAGGTGGTGAACTCGTTGTCAGCCATGCGCACGATAAGTAGCCCCGGCGCGGCGTTTGTTGCAAGAACGGGGATGAAAAGTTTGCACAATTAACGCGGACTGATGTTACGCGGAAAGGCGGGGCGCGTGGCATGGGCGCCCCGACCGTGCGGGTTGCGTGGCATGGGCGTCCCCGCCCATGTTTTCTGGAGGCGGCGCCGCGAAACAAGGGCGGGGCGCCCGCGCCACGCAATCCGGCGCTGCCGCGCCTTCGCGAAACCTTGGATTCCTTTGGCTGCGTCCCATCAGTTAACGGAGATTGCGCGGAAGCCTCGCGCGGGAGCGGCAAAGACCTCGCGGGGAAGGGACGCCCTCCGCGCCGCCCGTCCCGCCCGCCTCGCTTCCGGGATGCCAAAGGCGGCGGCGGGGGCGGACGCGAAGTCTCAGCGCAGGCCGAGGAACTTCGCGAGGCCGGCGATGCTCCCGGCCACGCGGTGGCCGCGGCGCACGCTGCGTTTGACGACATGGAGCCTTCGTTTCGCTCGGTCGGCCTTGGGATCGACATACCCCACGAACTCGGTGCCGGACAGCAGCGGCAGCGCATAATAACCGCGCACGCGCCTGGGCGGCGGCGTGTAAACCTCCCAAGTGTAGTCAAAGCCCCAAAGTTTGCGCGTGAGCGCCCGGTGATAGATGAGCGGATCCAGCGGCGCGAGCAGCAGCGGCGCGGCCCCGGCGGGCGTCGCGGGCGGCGCGCCCGGCAAGTCGCGGCCGGACGCGACGGCGTCGAGCAACGGCAGGTCCTCGCGCAAACAAAAAAGGGCGGGGCAGCCCCCGACGTGAAGCGGTTGCACGAGGTCGGCGACCAGCGCGGCGTCGTGCTTCCTCAGGGGCAGCAGGCGGTGCTGGCGCAGACCGAGGTGCGCCAGCCAGCGGCGGGTTTCCCCGGCGGAAGGCGCGGGCGCGCCGAGCACCGGGGCGGGCAGCACGCGCTCCGGCAGGTCGTAAACGCGCCGCGCGTCGTGGCGGCGGGCGATGAGCAGGCGGCCGTGAAAGAAGAGTTTGTCGAGGGTGATTTTTGCCAGGCGGCCAAAGCCCCAGCCGCCCGACCAGCCGTTGAACGAGCGGGCGTCGTCCTCGATGTCCTCGGAGGAAAGCGGGCCGCGCCGCGCGATTTCGTCGAGCAGGCGCGCGGCCATGCGGCGCTGGCCGGCGTCGAGGCGGCCGAACCACGCGCCGGCGCTTTTCTCGCGGGCGCGCATGGAGGCAAGCAGGTGCGGCCAGGCCTCGGTGCCGAATGCGACGAGGGTGCCGCGCACGGGCAGGTAGTGCTCAAACGCCGTGCGCCGCCCCGCCGCGAGCGGCGCGGCGGAGCGCGGCGCGTCCGGCGGGACGCCGTGGAGGTGGCGCATGAGGCCGCCCTCGGCGTAGTTTGCCACGCGGTTGCGCAGGATGAGGTCGTGCATGCGCCCGCAGACATTGATCGGGTCGATTTGCACATAGCCATGATGCGCGAGGGCCGCGGCGGTGTCGGGGTGCGGCTCGTCCAGCCCGAGCGCGCGCCGGTGGAAACGCCGCGCCGTCCCGACATCGAGGGTGAGCGTGGCGGCGGAGCGGTGGCGTGAGGAGCGCATGCGGGCGGAAAATTCGGGATTCCAACACACCCGAATCCCGGAAAAATTCCAATGACGAAAAATCAAGGAACAGGAATGAGGCCCGCGAATTCTCATTTTTAACCTGTCCCTATTCTCATTTTTAACCTGTTTTTAATTTTGGCCCCGGGTTAGAGATGGCCAAGTAAATTCTCGATAAATGAACCTATCGTTTTGACGATTTTTGAATTTTCATAAGCAGGATAAATTAATCCTGCAAAAATCCCAAAGAATAATGCTGTCAAAGTAATGCAGGCAACGGCACTCGTTGCTGAACGAATGCCAAAATAGAATAACGGCAATATGGAAATGCAAGCACCAAAGATGCTGCTTATGATGAAAC
>JAITDF010000470.1 GCA_031282705.1 Opitutaceae bacterium
GTTGATGTGCCTCGGAATGCCGGGCGATGCGCGTTTCGGCGGCTTTCAGTGCTCGCAGCGCAGCCGGACGCTTTTGCTGGAAGGCGTCGGGCAGGCCCTTTCTTCCGGCGGCGCCATCCTCCCCGGCTGACAAACAGGGGCGGCATCGGCGATTAGTTTGCAAAAAACGCCCGGCGCGAGGAATCAGCTCTTGCAACGGGCACGGAGGTTTTTCTAAAAGCACATCATCCTTCCTCCCCGGAACCCAACCCTTGATGCTTAAAAACCATGTCACAACGACTCCTCGCGTTCATTTTGACGGTATTTTAATGTTTTTAAAGGGCAGGTCAAAAATGAAAACCTTAAAATTAGACTGTAGGGCACTTTGAAAAATTAACCTTATGAAAATCAATAGATTAAGCAAACTAGAGAGGCATCTCTTCATGGCGATTAATATTGTAATTCTTGTATATAGAACTACGCAACTCCCTTATTCAAAATATATTATGCAATGTTTTGCAATATGATTTTGTGTTTAAGGCCAAATTTCACGCATGGGGAAATGTTACGTAATCAGTTTATAATTAATGGATTAATTTTTCAAAGTGCCCTGTGGCCATTAAAGCGTAACCCAACGGGTTGCATTGGCTGCGAAAATTTGACGGAAACAGTTCATGGAAACGACCACGCTTTTATTAATGTTCCAATCGAGGGTTATTGGCGGGAAATATTTTGTTTCAGCTCGGGACCGGGTTCGAGGATTTCGTTTTTTTCAAAGGTGAGGTTTTCACAATTGCGGACGGCGACGAGCGCGTCGCACGGGATGCCGGCGGTTCTGCCGCGCGAGGCGGGGCGGCGCATGGGACGGATGAAGCGGTTGCCTTTCACGACAACACCGTCCGCCGAGGCAAGCACCATGTTCACGCCGTCATTATCCTCAAAAACATTGTCCTCTATCAGGATGTCCCGGTGGCCGCCGGCGGGGGCGTATTTTCCGCCGAGATGCGCGCCGAGCGAGAGCGCGCCGGCCATCGGGTTTGAGTCGTGCCGCCACGTGCCGGTGCGGCGGACGGTGTTGCGGCGGACAATGATGCCGCGCGTGTAATCGGACTCCGCCCAAAAGGACGGCTCCGGCGAGATGACGATGCCGCCCATGGTCGAGCCTTCCACAAGGCAGTCCTCCACGAGGCCCCGGTCGGCCTTCAGCAGCATGCCGCGGGCGCGGTGGTTCCTGATGGTGCAGCGGCGGACGACAAAGTCCGCGCCGCAGGTGTCGCGGTTTGCCACGAGAAATGCCGGGCGCAGGGGAAGCGCCCGGTCGAGGACGATTTCATGCGTGCGCTGTTTTGAGGCGCGGTCGGAGAAAAGGCGCCAGTTGTTCTTCGGGTATTCCTCCTCCGGCAGGGGTTTTCCGCGGACGGCGGAAACAATGACGGCGTCGCCGGCCAGGCCGCCGTCAACGCCGTAAAAACTCAGGCGGTCGCCCTCGCTTCCCGAGAAGCTGCCGGCGTCAACCAGCACCTTCGCGCCGTCCGCCTTCAGCACCATGGCGTAGGAGCCGTGGATGGGCACGCCGTCGTCGGGCATTCCCTCGAAAAAGCAGTCCTCGAGCGTCGGGCCCCGGCGGACGTTGCTGCTGTGAAAGGCGTCGGCGTTGCAGGAGATGAGCGGCGGCTCGGCACCGGGCGCCGGGGGCGGCCCGAAGGTGACGCGGTAGCGGTAAAAGTTGCCGCCCGCGCCGCCGTTTTCATGGACGGTGAAGCCGCTGCCGTTGGCGATGACGCCGTCAAGAAACCTCATGCCCTCGCAGTTCACGACGCGCAACTCGCCGCCGTGCCGGCCGCGCCACGCGAGGGCGTCGCCGGCGGCCAGGGGATAATCCGCGGCGAGGGGCCTCTGCAGGATGATGCGGAAGCTGCGCGGGCCGAGTTGCTCAAGGGCCGCCGCGCCAACGTCGGCCGTGCCCGGGCGCCAGAGGCGGGTGCCCCTGTCTATGACGTAAAACGGCGGCATTTTCCCGCCGGCCGGAGCCTTCCCGTTGAAGCTGGTGAATTCCGTCGGGTAGTGGGCGTCAACCTCGACATCGAGCGTGTCGCGGCGCGGCGAAATGGCGGTGATTTTCCCCTGCGAAAAAGGCGGCGGGTCGCGCAGCAGGGTGATGCCGCCGAGGGTGACGCGCGCGCAGTTGGTGAAGTGGATGACGGGCGTGCCGGGGGTGGCGCCGACGAGCGTGACGCCGGCGGCGACGATTTCAAAATCGGTGAGGTTTTCGATCAGCCAGTGGGGTTTGTGCGCCGGCGCGGTGATGCGATAGACGCCGGGCTTGATGACAAGCCGCCGCCCGCCGTCGGCGCGGATGGCGGCGATTTGGGCGTTGAGGCCGGCACCGGAGATTTCGGCGGGCGCGGCGGGCGCGGCTGAAAAAAGCCGCGTGGCGGCGAACGCGGCGAATGCGAGAAACGGCGTGAACAAGGAGGCGGCGCGCGCGAGCGTCATGCCCGGCGCGAAAAGAACGGGCCCCGACGGCGGCAGCGGCAGGAGGGATGATGATGGATGTTTCATATTGTGCTTTGATGTTTAAGGTTAAGTATAGGATGGCGAAGGCCGCCGCTGATTTCAACTTATACTCCTGATGCTACGCGGAAGAGGCAGGCCGCAACCCAGCGTTGGTTTTTAAGCAGGCTTCCAAACTTGGTTTATCGCTGCTTTCGATGAAACAGCAAAACCCTTGGAGGAACGGCGGCGACGACAGCGCCGCGTAACATCAGCTGCGGAATTTAGAATGAAACAGGTTTTACGCTTTTTGCGCCTTTTTGAGGCCCATCATTCCGGCATTTCCATCTTCTTTCCGGGCCTCTTTTGTTTAAACAAACTAATGTTACGCAGTCGGCAGATTTTGGTAGGGCGGTCTCGCCGAGACCGCCGTCGTTTGCCTTGTG
>JAITDF010000516.1 GCA_031282705.1 Opitutaceae bacterium
AGGTTTCCAAACCTGCCTCCGGGCCGAAGGCCCTCAAAGAGAGGAGCGTTGCAAATACGACATGTGAGCTTTCGGAAGCAGACTTGGAAGTCTGCGGTACGACAGACCGCCTCCGGCGCGGAAGCGCCGCCGTACCGCAGGTTTCCAAACCTGCTTCCGGGCCGAATGCCCGCAAAGAGAGGAGCGCTGCAAATACGGCATGTGAGCTTTCGGAAGCAGACTTGGAAGTCTGCGGTACGTCAGACCGCCGCCGGCGCGGAAGCGCCGCCGTACCGCAGGTTTCCAAACCTGCTTCCGGGCCAAAGGCCCGCAAAGAGAGGAGCGCTGCAAATACGGCATGTGAGCTTTCGGAAGCAGACTTGGAAGTCCGCGGTACGACAGCGCCGCGCAACATCACTCTGTCATTCAAAATGGCGGGGAACCAAAAAGATTGAGGCCGGCCGGCTGGTGATTCGCGGGCGGCACGGCGGCGGGCGGCATGGCGGCGGGTGCACCGGCGGCGGGCGGCGCGGGCGGGCGCGGCAGCGGGGTGCTGGTGAGCGGATAGCGGAACACGCGGCCTTCGTAGTTGCGGAACACCACCTCGTCATCGGTGATGCGCTCGATGTAGTCCGGGTTGACCGGCACCTTGCCGCCGCCGCCGGGCGCGTCGATCACGTATTGCGGGACGGCGTAGCCGGTCGTGCGGCCGCGCAGCGCGCGGATGATCTCGATGCCTTTGCGCACATCGACTTTGAAGTGCGAGCCGCCGGTGATGAGGTCCATCTGGTAAAGATAATACGGGCGCACCCGCATGCGCAGCAGGCGTTGCACGAGCGCCTTCATCACGCCGGCGTCGTCGTTGACGCCGCGCAGCAGCACGGACTGGTTGCCCAGCGGCACGCCGGCGAAGCTCAGCCGCTCGCACGCCGCGCGCAGCTCCGCCGCGCACTCGCGCGGGTGGTTCACGTGGATGCTCATCCAGACGGGGCCGTATTTCTTGAAAACCTCGCACAGCTCCGGCGTGATGCGCTGCGGCAGAAACACCGGGATGCGCGAGCCGATGCGGATGAACTCCACGTGCCGGATCGCGCGCAGGCGGCTCAGGACGTGCTCGATTTTTTTGTCGCCGAGCAGGAGCGGGTCGCCGCCCGAGAGCAGCACGTCGCGCACCTCGGGATGCGACTCGATGTAGCGCAGGCCCTGCTCGAATTCCGGGTGGAAATTATAGTCCTGCGCGTTGCTGACCATGCGGCTGCGCGTGCAGTAGCGGCAATACGACGCGCACCGGTCGGTCACCAGGAACAGCACGCGGTCCGGGTAGCGGTGCACGAGGCCCGGCACCGGCGAGTGCTCGTCCTCGCCGAGCGAGTCGGGCGCCTCCCCGGTGCTCGTGAGCGACTCGCCCTCGCGCGGGATGACTTGCAGGCGGATGGGGCAGGCCGGGTCGTCGCGGTTGATGAGGTTGAAAAAATAGGGTGTGATCGCGAGCGAGAGCCTGTGCCCGGCAAACGCGATGCCGCGCCGTTCCTCGGTGGTGAGCACCATGTAGCGTTCGAGCTGGTCGAGCGTGGTGATGCGGTTTTTCAACTGCCAGCCCCAGTCCCGCCAGTCCGACTCCGGGACGTGCTCCCAAAGCCCCTGCCCTTCAAACCAAGCCGCTCGGTCTTCTGTGTATGCCATTGTTTGGAGGCCGAAAACTAGGCGCCCGGCCGGCCCTGTCAATGCAGGCCGGGGGGTTCTCCAAAAACCGGCCGGGCACTGGCGGGGCCGGGGCGGGGCGGGGAGCGTAACAGGAAGTGATGTCACCGCCGGAGTCTTTCTCTTTCTTCTTTCCTCTTTATCTTGTCAGGCTTCCCGCTTCGCTCGGAACTCCCTGCCCCCTGACGAAAGAAGAAAGATAAAAGAGGAAAGAGAAAGAGGGGGGCATCACTTTGGGTTGCACTCGTCTTTTGAGGGAGTGACATCACCTCCTGTTGCACACGGCACGGGGAGCGCCGCGGGGCCTTTGCGCGAAATCTTTTTCCCTGACGCGGACGGGGGGACGTGTCATTTTTCGCGCAGCATGAACAAACGTCGCCGGATGATCCTCAGTGTGTCGGCCGTGGCGGTCCTGGTGATCGCGGCGGGAATGAGCCATTATTATGACGCCGACCGCCAGCTTGAGCGCGGCTGGACGGGTTTTGTGGAGTCGATCGAGTCGCGCAGCGCGTTCGGCGTCCACCGCCGGCTTGCGCCGGATTACACGGACTGCTGGGGCTACAACAAGGATTCGCTGGGCAAGGACCTCTGGCGCATTTTTTATCCGTTCGAAAGCATCGAGCTCACGCCTTACGAGGTGCTTGTCGTCCGCGATGGAGACACGGCCACGATCAGCGCCAGATTCACGATGGCCTCGACCGGCGCCGGCGTCGGCTCCGACGCGCAAAACCAGGTCAACCGGCTCACCGAGCCGTTTGTCATCCAATGGCGGCGCGACGGCAGTTTTCCGTGGTCGTGGAAAATCACGCGCATCGACCAGCCCGAATTCGACGCCAAACGCTACCAGCGCCGCCGTCCGGCGGGCCCGCTGGGATTCTGAACGCGGGGCCCGCGGTTTCCGCGGTTTCGGAGGCGGGGGCGGGAGCGGCATGGATGCCGCCGCCGGCCCAAGCGGAGGGAAGCCGTTTCCTCGGAAACCTTAAAAACCAAAAACAAATCAACCGCGAAAAAACGCGAAAAATCGCGAAAATTCCCAAAAGGATTTTCTCCTGAGGGCACTTTGAAAAATCAAAAAACAACATGACAAAAAACAACATGAAATCATGGAAAAGCTCGCGCGGAGCCAAGCAGGGCAAGCGGGGTGCTTGCCCTGCCTGGTTTTCCGCGCCTCCGCGCGGGGCGTGATTTTTCAAAGTGTCCATAGGAAGGGCGGGCGCATGATTCCGTAGGAGGGCGGGTTCATGGTTCCGGAAAAATGAGTTCGAGGGGCGGGAGGTTTTTCTTGGGGAAGAGGACGCGTCCGGGCCGCAGGGCATCCGTGACGAGGCCGGCGAGGGTGGCCGTGAGCAGGAGCAGGGCCAGCCGGCGCCACCGGCGGCGCGACGCGGCCGGGGGGCGATGGCAAGGCAGGCGATGGGCGGGGGGCGGTGTCATTTTGGCAGCATCCATTTTTACGGCATCTGGGAACCTTAGGGTCTGTAAAAAAATAACATGGCTATTTTTTGGAGAGAGGAGCGATTGAATAGTTCCATTCCGGGTGAAAGGAATCCGGGGTGATGTTGATGGCGGCAAGTTCGGCGTCGGTGACTT
>JAITDF010000673.1 GCA_031282705.1 Opitutaceae bacterium
GGGATGACGACGCTGAGGAAGAGGCTGCGGTCCTCGTCCATTTTGAGATAGATTTCGACGCCGGTGCCGATGTCGAGGTCGCCCTGCACCATGGTGCCGTCGATGACGATTCCGCCGATGTCGCGGTTGAGGTCGGCGCGTTTCTGTTCGCCCTCGACCACGGTGACGCGCAGGCGGGTGTCCTTCTCGCCCGCCTTGATGGGGCTGGTGGTGCGAAACACGCCGCCTTCGGCCTGGCGGAGGTGGCGTTTTTTCTGCGGCAGGGTCTCGCCTTTCTTGAAGGCGATCTCGACGGTATTGTCGGCGAGCGCGATGCCGAGCGAGTTGATGACGGTGGGCTTGGCGATCGGCGCGCTGATGGTGTAGTGGATCTCGGCGGGGTCGGTTTTCTTGCGGAGGCCCTGCGCGTCCTTGAGTTCGATTTCGAAGAAATTGCGTTCGCCGTCCTTGGCGTGCAGGGTCGCGAGGAACGCGCCGTCCGCGCCGCAGGCGGTTTCGCCGCTGCGCTCGCCGGTGGCCTTGTTGAGGAAGTCGATGCGGCAGCCGCCGAAATCCCTGACGCCGGGCGAGGAGAGTTTGCCGGAGACCATCGGTTTGGCGGAGGTGCCGATGGGGTTGTAGTTGAGCCATTCGATTTTGAAAACGCCCGAGGCGGCGGGGTTTTTTCCGGCGGCGGCGGCGCTTTTCAATTTTTGCGAGGCAAAGATGGCGGCGCCCTCCGCCACCACGGTCATGGGGTTGCGGCTGAAGTCGATGATGTCGCCGAAGTAGGCTTTCAGCGCGTCGCGGAAGTAGGGGGCCTGCGTCGGGCCGCCGACCAGGATGACCTTGGCGAGGTCGCCGGGTTTCAACTTGGACTCGGCGAGGAGTTCCTTGCACAGCGTCACGGCCCGGTCGATGAGCGGGCGGGCGGCGCGGGCGATGTCGGCGCGGGTGAGGGTGATGGTGGAGTAGTCCACCTCGGCGCCGTCGGCGTCCTCGAAGACCGGCCCTTGGAGATCGACTTTTTCCTGGCCGCTGAGCGTGATTTTCGCCTGCTCCACGACGTATTTGAGCAGGCGGAAGGGGTGCTCCCATTTCACGGCGCCGCGCTTGAAGCCCGGCAGGGTGTAGTCGGCGGTGAGCTGCGGGATGACCAGTTGCTCAAGGATGGCCCAGTCGATGTCCGCGCCGCCGAGGAAATTGTCGCCCCGGTGGTTCTGGGTGGTGAAGACGCCGCGGTTGGCGCGGATGAGGGCGGCGTCGAAGGTGCCGCCGCCGAAGTCGAAGACGAGCCAGTATTGGTTCTCGGTGATTTTTTTCTGGTAGCCGTAAACCATCGCGGCGGCGACGGGTTCCTGGATGGTGAGGGCCTGCTTGAAGCCGGCCAGTTCCGCGGCGCGCTTGGTGGCGTCGTTGGCCGGCTGCGGGAACACGGCGGGCACGGTGATGACGACAGCGTCGATCTCCTCGCCGGTCACGCGCTGCGCGTCGCCGCGGAGCGCCTTGAGGATTTCGGCGGAAAGCTCCACCGGGGTGCGTTTCACGCCCGTTTTCGCGAAGGAGTAAACCTTGTCGGCGCCCATGTCGCGTTTGAACTCCAGCACGGCGTCGCGGCCTTGGTGGTAGTTGTTTTTCGCGCGGTCGCCGACGAAGGTGGTCAGTTCGCCGCTCTTCGCGTTTTTCGTGATGGACACGGCGCTCGGCGTGATGTCCTGCGAAAAGTTGTTCTTGATGACTTGCATGGCCTGGCCCCTGAGCACGGCGATGGCGCTGTTGGTGGTGCCGAGGTCGATGCCGAAGTCGATGGTGGTGGATGGCATGGTGGTTGTTTTTTTGGATTTTGGCGGTTTGGCCGACTGGCGGTTTTCCGGTCTGGCTGTTTTGTGATTAAAGGCAAAAGATTATGCCGGGTCGCCCGGAGGCGGTTGCCCGGTGGCGGGCGGCTCGGCGGGCGGCGTTTCCGCCGCCGCCGTGTCATCGGGCTTCAGCGTGATGACGTTGCCCGGGTAAAACTCGCCGGTCCTCTCGAATTTCAGCGTGGGCGTGAGGGTTTGGAAGACAATTTCCTCGGCCAGGCCGGGTGTCGGTTTGGCGGAGATGACCTTGACGGGCATGCCCGCGTGAAAGGGCTGCCCGGTGAAATCCTGGATGGCGACGCCGAGCGTGCCGAGTATGGTGTTCAGCCGTTCCGCGTAAAAGCCGATGTCGGCGAGCTGCTTCGCTTCGAGCGCGGCGGCGGGTTCGTCGGTGCCCGGCTTGAACACGATGCCCTTGAGCTTCCACGCCGCGATCGCGAGGTCGCGCATGGCCTTGATGAAGGTGTCCTCGCCGGGGCGCACGTCGGGCGGCGGCTGCTGCTGCTGCTGCTGCGCCGGCGGCGGGTCGGAGGCAAGGGGCGCGCCCGCCGGGAAAACGTCCGCCGGAAAAGCGCCCGCCGGAAAACCGTCCGGGAGCACGGGATACGGATAGGACGGAATCCCGCCGAGCGCCGCCGCCTGCTGGCGGCGCAAATCGGGGACGCCGGGTTTGGCGCCGCCTTGGTGTCCGGTCTCGGGTTTGTTTTTCATGTGGGTTTTCTTTTTGTTTTTTTTGCTCATGCGGGGAGTAAACGAAACCGGCGGGGCCGCCGTCAACCGGGCGCGGTCGCGCGCCCGGTTTTTTCAGGGCTTCACCCTCTTTTCCATCCGGGCGAACGACACGGGCAGCCGCTCCAGCCTGAATACGAGTATGAGGTAGGTGAGGGCGGTTGCGGCGTAGGGCGCCCACCACTTTCCCACGGCGGACGTTTCGGGGGCGATGGCGTTATACGCGATAATCGCGAGCCAGGCCGCCAGTGTCACGGGCCACATGACCATGAAGAAGGACTGGAGATAAAAGTAGCTCCGGTGAGTGCGCACCGGGACAAAAAGCCCCAGCGCGACCCCCGCGACGGGGAAATGCCACCATCGCAGCATGGGCAGCCCCGCCAGCAGGGGGATGTGCTCCCTGCCGAATGAGAAAAGGAGGAACGTCACGCCGAGAAAGAACAGCGGCATCCTCCGCAACGAGGCGTTCTCCACCGGCGATGTCGGCCCGTCGGAAAACTGCGACACGAACGTCAGAATCCAATACGGCCCGATCATGATGGCGGAAATCGAAAAGCCGGTGAACGCCGCGCGCCACAGCCACGGGGAAAGCGCTTCGAAAGCCGGGCCGGTGTATGCGGCGACGATGGCCGTGACGATGGCCGTGCCCGCGATGCCCCAAATCGTGAACGCCTTGAGCAGCGGCGGAAGCGGGTAGGGCAGCCGGCCCCACGGAAACACAAGTCCCAAGACCGCGCCGGCCATGGCGAGATGGTGCCATTGCACGATGAACTTCCCGACGCTCCATCCGGCGGGCAGATAATGCTTGAAGATGGACGACAGGATGAGCGCGCTCACGCCCAGAAGGCAGGTCCACGCAAGCCTTGCAAACGGATTGGCGTGCGATGGCGGTCGCGGCGGCGGCGGCGGCGGCGGGGTCTTCACGCCTCCCACCTTGTCCACGATTTCCATCAAATCCCCGCGATCCTTTCTGAATTTCTTCCGGTCGTCGTCGTCCGGCGTGTCCTCGATGGCGTTGTCTATCGCGCGCAGGGCGAGGGCGAGCAGCGTCCGGGCTTCATGGATGTCCCGGCTCTTGAGCCGCGCCACCGCCTCCTCGTTGGTGATGTCAATGGAAAGGGAGCGCTCCATCATGGCGAACAGCTTCGCCAACGGCTTGTGCCGGGAGTCCCTCGCCACGCAGGCCTTGAGCTTGGGACGCACGCCGAGCAATTTGCGGAAGCGCGCGGACGGGCTTTCCTTGTCCTTGCCGTTGGACACCTCGGCCATGACCTCCAGGATTTCCCTGACATCATTCGGCGGCGGCTGCTGCGGCGGCGGCGACGGCGTCAGCGTGGCCAGGTCCTTGCGGAACCTTTCCCGGTCGTCCGCGTCCGGCGTGTCCTCGATGGCGCATTTGATCGCGGTGATGGCGAGGTCCCGGTTGTCCTCCTTGTTGAAAATTTCCACGGAGAGCACCCGCTCCAGCATGGCGAACATTTTCAACAGCGTCTTGCACTCCTCTTTCCCGGAATTTTTCGCCGCCCATTCCTTGAGCCTGGGGCGCACGCGTTGCAGCCTGCGGAAACGCTCGGACGCCTTCACGGTGTCCTTGTCCTTGACCACGCTGACAATGGCCGCCTGGACTTCCGCGGGGCCGGAGAGGCCGCCGCCGCCGGGGCCGGTTATGTTATCCTCAATCTTCTTCCTGAGCGCCGGGTCGGTGGCGATGGCCAGCGCCTTCTTCAGGAGGGCGGTGTCGTCGTCCGTGCTTTCCCCCGCATTTTGCCTGGCATTGAACGCGGCTATGCAGCAATTGAGCGCCGTCCTCGCCGCCTCGTCATAAATGCACTCCCGCTCTTTTTTCAGGACGCTGTCGTCGGCGTAGAACAGATCCAGCACCGGCTTCGCCTTTTGCTCGAAGTCGGTTTCAAAAAACTCCTTCGCCTTGGCGAAGGCCTGCTTCTTCTTCCCCTCGTCCGTCGAGCCGGCGAAGGACTGCGCCTGCGCGCGGGCGGCCTCCAGGCGGTCGCGGACGGGCTTGGTGACTTCCCGGACGGTGCCGCGGTAGTCGTCGTCAAATTCCTCCGAGCCGCTGTTCATGGCGTGGTCGAGCATGGCATCGACGTGAAACTTCGCGCGCTCCAGCAGGCCCTTTTCGGCGTAGTGGCGGGCGATGTCGCCGTGGATGGCGGAGAGCGTCTTGCCGAGGTCGGCCTTCATGCCGTCGGCCAGCGCGGCGGTCAGCGCGGGGTCGCCCTTGGAGAGGATGCGTTTTTTCGTCTCGGCCCAGACGTGCCCGTCGTCCGCGACCTCGCGCCAGCGCCTGCCGGCGTTTTTCCATGTGTTTTCGAGGCGCGTCTCCTTTGTTTTTGCGAGGGTGCCGGCGAGGTGCTTCGCGGTTTCCTCAAGCGCCAGCATCAGATAATTGACCGCGAGGTTGTGCCGGGCGACGGCGCGCGCGGGGCCGTCTTCCTGCTCCCATTCGCGCCAGACGCGCAGGGCCTCCGCCGCGTCGCCCCCGGCGATGGCCTCAAGGCCGGCGTCCGCCTCCCCGCCGAATTCGCGGGGCCAGAACCAGAAAAACTCGTCGGAGGCGCGCAGCTCGCCGTCGTTGGTGCGCTCCAGGGCGGCGTCGAGCTGGTGCGCGGAGGGCGGCGGTTCGCAGCCGAACGCGGCGGTGTAAACCTCCTTGATGCGCTTCAGGGTCGCGTGGGCCTTCAAGACGCCGTGCCGCTCCTGCAACTCGGTGTCCGTGGCGTCCACCGGCATCGCCAGGATGCGGAACGCGTTTTCGGTGTAGAGGCCGAGCCGCCCGGAGGACAGGAGGGCGGACGCGCCGCCGACCCGCCGGCTGCCGGTGCTTTCGCTTGGGAGGTCTTTTTTTGCCATGATGAATAAGTGATGTTACGCGGAAGAGCCTGTTACTCGTCCCTCTTTCTCTTTATCTTTTCTCTTTCTCTTTCTCTCCCATCCCTCCCATCCCCTTCTCCCTTCCTGACGAAAGAGGAAAGAGGAAAGAGAAAGAAGAAAGAGAAAGAAGAAAGAGAACGAGGAAAGAGAACGGGAAAGAAGAAAGAGAAAGATAAAGAAGAAAGAAGAACGAGAACGAGAACGAGGAACGAGAACGATAAAGACAAAGAGAAAGAGGAAAGAAGGGATCCCTCCAAAAAAATCACCGGGTGGTGATGCCGTTGCGCCAGGCCTGCACCTCCATCGCGTAGTGTTCCCGGAGTTCGGGCCAGATGCGCATGGCCTCCTCCATGCGGTCGGCGGCGTCGATGAGGCGGCCCCGGCCAGCCAGGTCGATCGCCTCCTTCTCCAGCTTCTCCGCCTCGCCACGGGAAAGCGGGACGGACGTGGCCGCCGCGCCGCAGCCGGCGCCGGCGATGACCTTGGACGAGACCGTGCCGCCGCCGCCGTCGTCGTCCGCCAGCCGCTCCTTGGCGCCCTTGGCGGGCGCGGCCAGCCAGGCCTCCAAGTCGGCCAGCATCTCGCCCGCGCCGGCGTAGCGCTCCTCGCGCCGGAAGCGCAGCGCCCGGGCGACGATGGCGTCGAGCCGCGCGTCCACCGCCGGGTTTGTCCGCGACGGCGGGGGGCAGGGCGGCGTGCGCTCGTTGACGGCACCCGGGTGCTCGTAGGGCCAGCGATCGGCCAGCAACTGGTAAAGCGTGACCCCGGCGGACCAGATGTCGGACTGCTTCGAGGTCCCCTCCCGCCGGAAAACCTCCGGCGCCATGTAGGCCGGCGTGCCGCAGTTTGAATACAGCTGCCCCAGGAACGACTCGCGCCGCGCCAGCCCGAAGTCCGACACCCGCGCGCACAAGCCGCGCCCGGTCTCCGTCTTCAGCAGGATGTTGTCCGGCTTGATGTCGCGGTGCAGGATGTTGTTGGCATGGGCAAACGCCAGCCCGCCCAACGCCTGCCCCACCAGCCGCGCCGCCTCCGCGACGGGCATGAACCGCTCGCCAAAGGTCTTCCAGTAGGCGGTGAGGGAGCCCGACGGCATGAAGTCCATCACATAATAACTGTGCCGCCCGTCGGGCAGCTCCACGACATCGGCGTAGGTCACGCGGACGATGTGGGGGTGGTCGAGGCCGGCCAGCATCCGCGCCTCCTTCATCTCCTCCGCCATGTCGTCGGCGCAGGCCTTCATGACCTTCATGGCGAAACGCGAGTCCAGGAAACGATGCCGCACCCGGTAAACCTCGGCAAACCCCCCGTTGCCCAGAAACCGTTCGACGACAAACGAGCCGACCGTGTCGTCGGGCGACAATAGACAGGAGTGCGCGCTTTTTTCGGATTTCATTGGAAAGGAAATGGAGGTCTTTTTCGGAAGTTTCCTGATGCCGTGATGCCTTTTTCTGGTATAAAACGGATTCGGACCGCCGGCCGTCAACCAGCCGCATTCAATCCGGGCGCCGGCGTCGGCGGCGTCGGCTGCTGCTGCGGCGGCTGCGGCATCGGCTGCGGCGTCTCGGCTTGGTCGTAAAGCACGCTGGCATCATTGGGCGGCGGCGTCGTCGGCAGCGGCGTCGTCGGCGTCGGCGGCGTCGGCTGCGGCTGCGACGGCGTGATGTACCGCAGGTTTCCAAACCTGCTCCCATCAGGCGGCGCCGGCTGCTGCTGCCGCGCCGGCTGCGGCTGCGTCATCGGCTGCTGCTGCATCGTCGCCGCCGCCGACCGCTGCCGCGCCTCCTCCTCCTCCGGTGCTGCCACCGCCGCCACCGCCACCGCCGCCGCCGCCGCCGGCTTCCGGCTGACCAGCACCCCGGAGCGCGTGACGCCAAAAAACCCCTTTTCGCCCAGCACCTCGCGCAAATGCGCCGCCGCCTTCCAAAACCGTTTTCTGACGGCCTCCTTGGAAATCCCCCCCTGCTCCCGGCCGATCCCGGCATACGATTTGCCGTCCATCACGGCCTCCAGCACGGCCCGCTCCTCCCCGGACAGCAGCGCCAGCGCCTCACGGAAAACCCCCAGGCTTTCCGCATGGCGGGCCGCGGCGGCCACATCGGCGCCCGCCCGCGTGTCCGGGAGCCGCTCCACGAGCCCGGCGCCCTCCGCGTCCGGCGCGTCGAGCGACCCGGTTTTCCCGGCGAGCCGCGTCTCCTTCCGCCAGATGTCGATGAACCGGTTGTGCATCCTCCGCGCGGCCCAGGCGGGGAAGCCCGCCTTCCCCCCTCCGCCGCCCCCGGATTCGGAAAACGCCTCCCACGCATCAAACAGGAGCACCTTGGCCTCCTGCTTCAGCTCCGCCGGGCTGTATCCGGGGATGTTGAGAAAGCGCAGCGCGATGGAATCGGCCAGGCCCAGATAATCCTCAACACGATTGGCTTCGAAGTGCTTGTTGCTCACAAGGGGTTTTTACGGGTTGCGGGTGGAAATTTTTAAGACTCGCCCACACTCCAGCAACGCCGCCGGGCCGGCGCAAGCCTTTGCCGCGTTGAAATCGACACCGAAAACGCCGCGCCCCGCCGCCGGGAGCGCGCCCGGCCCGGGCGCGAGGTTTGTCGCGGGCGGG
>JAITDF010000096.1 GCA_031282705.1 Opitutaceae bacterium
AAAGAAATCAACAATGTTTCGTTTCTATCCACACGGGTTGGGTATCCGATGCTTGTTCATGAGTTTGCGCAGTATGATATTGTTGCCGAAATTATCACCCGCGAAAAACAACGCGCCGCCGGTGTCCAACCGATGCTGTATCTCTGTTTCCCAATAACCGAACTCGTCCCCGCGCCCGGCAAACCGCCGTTTCTCGGGCGTCCTGCCCAATCCAAGGAACATGCTGATTTTGTTATCAACGCCGCCAACGCCTCCGTGTTTGTTCAATTGCTGCGCCTCTTCGGGATGCTTAGCGAAAACCATCGCAATGATACTCTTTCAATCATCAACGCCGTTTTAAATCATCAATAACCCAAATTTCCAATGAAAGACAAAAAATATACTCTTCGGCTGGAGAATGTTGTCAAACAACACTTCGCCCCATTGAAAAAACTTCCCGTGGATTTTTTGTTGGCTCTCCTTTCGTCCAAGCAAAAGAAAGAGTTAAAACGTATCCTCAACACCAACAATCGGCGCCTTTATTCAAACAAGGACGGCGCTAAAATCCTCGCCGCGGGAGATTGCGGGTTTTAGTTTATTCTTCATTACCAACTTTAATCTTTCACCACCACACACCATCATGGGCAAGCCAACCGGATTCCTTGAATATATGCGGGAGACCCCTCTCGATCGCTCCCCCCTCGACCGCCTCAACGACTGGGCCGAGTTTCATCTCCACATGGACGAGAGAAAACTCCGCAACCAGGGCGCGCGATGCATGGATTGCGGCGTCCCTTTCTGCCATACCGGACGCCTCATCAGCGGCATGGCGGCGGGTTGCCCCATTCACAACCTCATCCCCGAGTTCAACGACCTCGTTTACCGCGGCCTCTGGCGGCAGGCCTACGAACGCCTGTGCAAAACCAACAACTTCCCCGAGTTCACCGGCCGCGTCTGCCCCGCCCCCTGCGAAGGCTCCTGCGTGCTCGGCATCCACAACCCGCCCGTCGCGATCAAGAACAACGAATACTCCATCATCGAGCGCGCCTGGGAGGAAGGCTGGGTGTTGCCGCGCGAACCCCGCGTGCGCACCGGGAAAAAAGTCGCCGTCATCGGCTCCGGCCCCTCCGGCCTCGCCGCCGCCGCGCAACTCAACACCGCCGGCCACACCGTCACCGTTTACGAACGCGCCGACCGCCCCGGCGGTCTCCTCATGTACGGCATCCCCAACATGAAACTCGACAAACGCGCCGTCGTCCTCCGCCGCGTCGAACTCATGAAACAGGAGGGCATCACCTTCATCTGCAACGCCACCATCGGCGGCGACGGCCCCACCGACATTGAACCGCGCGAAATCCTCGACCAGCACGACGCGCTTATCCTCTGCACCGGCGCCACGCAGCCGCGCAACCTCGCGATAGAAGGCCGCCAGCTCGCCGGCGTGCACTTCGCCATCGAATTTCTCGCATCCGGCACCCGGGCGCTGCTGGACCGGACGCCGCCCGCCATCACCGCCGCCGGCAGGCACGTCGTCGTCATCGGCGGCGGCGACACCGGCACCGACTGCGTGGGCACCTCGCTCCGGCAGGGCTGCCGCTCCGTCACGCAAATCGAAATCATGCCCAAGCCTCCGCTTGAGCGCCAGCCCGGCAACCCCTGGCCCGAATGGCCCAAGGTCCTCAAAACCGACTACGGCCAGGAGGAAGCCATCGCCCGCCAGGGCGCCGATCCCCGGCGCTACCTCACCACGGTCAAAAAATTCCTCGGCGACGCCCGGGGCCGCCTCCAAAGCCTCGTCACGGTGCGGATCAAATGGGACAAAAACGACAAAGGCCAGTTTGTCCCCGTCGAACAACCCGGCACCGAAGAGGAACTCCCCGCGCAACTCGTCCTCATCGCGATGGGTTTTCTCGGCCCCGAGCAGCCGCTTCCCAAGGAATTCGGGCTGGAGACCGACGCCCGTGGCAACATCAAGGCGGAGCACGAAAAGCACCGGACGACCCACCCGAAAATCTTCGCCGCCGGCGACTGCCGCCGCGGCCAAAGCCTGGTCGTCTGGGCCATCAACGAAGGCCGCGCCGCCGCCCGCGAATGCGACAAATTCCTCATGGGCGCGACACAGCTGCCATGAGGTCAGTGTCCACGGCAAAAGCCAAAACCCGACCCGCATTTCATTTTATACTGGCATCCCATGACGCATGAAAGTTCGCGCTATCCTGCCCATGAGCTTTCCAGCGGTTCTGTCCGAAAAAAGACGCGTTACAGGATGCTGGCGCGATTGCAGAATTGCAACGCGACGCCCCACGGATCGCGCATCATGAGCAGGCGGGTGCCGTCGGGCAATTCGTCGGCGCTCACGAAGGTCGCGCCGGCTTTTTCCAGGCGCGAGCGGTCGGCCGCGGTGTCGGTGGAGACAAAGGCGATGTGAAACACCAGCGGGTCCATCGTCGCATAGGCGGGCACGGGCGCGGCGGGATTGCTATAGAGCTCCAGAAACACGCGACCGCTCGAATCGGCCAGAAAGTGGGCCAATGCGCCTTTGTCCGAGCTTCGGCCGACCGCAAGGCCGAGATTATCGACATACCATTTCACGGCGGTCCGGACATCGGCGAGATTGATGGCGAAGTGTTCGAATTTCATGCGGGGAAAGGGATGCCATGCCGAATGCCATCCAAGGTCAAGGCATGGCCGAAAAATTTGACCGAGCAAAGGTTCGTCGCTTATGTAGAGAGCCCGGCCCGGACGCCGGCCGCCCACCTTGGTCAACCATTGACCCGCTCCAAGGTTGAAAAGACCGCGACCCGCCCGAATCCTTGCCGGCGTATGTTTCTCCCTCCTCCTTAAGGGCACTTTGAAAAATCAAAAAACAACATGAAATCATTGAACCGCACACGCGGAGGCTTTTGGGACGTAGGGCAAGCGTCCCGCTTGCCTGATGGCACGCAAAGTGCGCCGCCCCGAAATGGCGGGAGCATCCTGCTCCCGTCTGGCAAGCGGGACGCTCGCCCTACGTCCCAATCAGGCAAGCGGGACGCTTGCCCTACTTGGTTCCCCGCGCCTCTGGGCGGGACATGCTTTTTCAAAGTGCCCTTGAGATTTTCCCGGACGGCCTCTTCCCGATTGGCCCGTTTCCTTTTCCCACTCGCAGCCGCGCTGGCTCACGGCGCGGCGGCGGAATCGCCGGCTGCGCGGCCCGGCATCGTGTTGAGCGAGCCGATTTTCACCGGCGTCCCCTACCCGCAATCCAAGCCCGCGCGGCCCGGCGGGCCCGCGCAGGCCCAGTCCCACTCCTCGACCATCGTCGAAACCGGGCCGGGCCTCGTCGCCGCGTGGTTCGGCGGCACCAAGGAGAGCAACCCCGACGTGGGCGTCTGGCTCTCGCGCCGCCCCGCCGGCGCCGGCGAATGGACGCCGCCCGTCGAGGTCGCCAACGGCGCCGAGACCGAAGACCCCCGCGTGAACTGCCTCAACCCCGTCCTCTTTCAGGTGCCGGGCGGCCCGCTGCTGCTTTTTTACCGCACGGGGAAATGGTGGCCTTATGTGAAGCGTTCGACGGACGGTGGCGTCACGTGGTCGAAGCCGGAGCGTTTATACAACGGCAATTTTGGCCCCGTCAAAAACAAGCCCGTCCTGCTTCCCGACGGCTCCATTCTCAGCCCGGCCAGCACCGAGTTTTCCGGCTGGCCCGCGCCCGGCGCCACCGGCTGGGACAGCCGCATGTGGCGCGTCCACTTCGAGCGCCTGGTCCTCACCGGCGACCGCGCGGCCGTCAAGGCCACCCAGTGGCAGGTCATCGGCCCGGTCAACGACGGCGCGATCGACGCCATCCAGCCGAGCATCCTCCTGCACCCCGGCAACCGCCTCCAGGCCCTCGGCCGCACCGCGCAGGGCGGGATTTTCCAAATCTGGTCCGGCGACGGAGGCCGCACTTGGGGCGAAATGACCCTCACCGGCCTGCCCAACCCCAATTCCGGCACCGACGCCGTCACCTTGAAAGACGGCCGCCACCTGCTCGTCTATAACCACACCGGCCGGCGGCCCGATGGCAAAAACGGCCCCCGCTCCCCGCTCAACGTCGCCGTCTCCGCCGACGGCAAAAACTGGCAGGCCGCCCTCGTGCTCGAAAACCAGCCCGGCGAATTTTCCTACCCGGCGGTCATACAAACCGCCGACGGCTTCGTCCACATCACCTACACTTACCGCCGCCAGCACATCCGGCACGTGGTCGTGGACCCGGCGAAACTGGTCCCGCGCGACATGCCCGGCGGCCAATGGCCGGCGAATTTATAACTGATGTTACGCAGTCGGCAGATTTTTGGTAGGGCGGTCTCGGCGTGTATTGTCCCGCTATGAGGGTGACACATGTCCCGCTAAGGGGGTGACACTTTTGCAGTGTCCCAGTGCATGGGCCGGGAGCCTGGGCTCCCGGCCCATGCCCTGGGACACCAAAGACAAAACCGAACGTCGAAAAGAGTTCATCGCCATGCTTGAAGTGCAAAAAACCAATTTTGCCCGCTTGTG
>JAITDF010000158.1 GCA_031282705.1 Opitutaceae bacterium
CCGTCGTTTGCCTCGTGGTGCTCGCGGCGGTCTCGGCGAGACCGCCCTGCCAAAACGGACCGCCGCGTAACATTATTTCGATCAGTTTTTGAGCCGACTTGGAAGTCTGCGCTGCGTCAGGCCGCCGGCGCGGCAACCCCGGTTTCATTCAGGGCGCGTGTTTTGAACGGCGGAAATAACGGCGTCCCCAAAAACCGTGTCTTTACCGTGATGCATAAAACTGCACGATGCACGCCGCCGGTTTGCCGCCATGCTTCCGACAGGCCCAGGGGCAGCAGGAAGCGGGAAGGGCGCGGCCCTGTTGTCCCGCATTTGTTTTCCATCCATGTTTGCCACGCTTTTTTCCGCCGCGCTTCAAGGCATCGAGGCCGAGCCCGTCCACGTCGAGGTCAACTCCGGCGAGACCGGCGAGCTCAAGTTCGTGCTCGTCGGGCTGCCCGACACCGCCGTCAAGGAATCCAACGACCGCGTGTTTTCCGCGCTCGGCAACAGCGGCTTCAAAAAACCCCGCGCCCGCACCACCATCAATCTCGCGCCCGGCGACATCCGCAAGGAGGGGCCGCTCTACGACCTGCCCATCGCGCTCGGCATCCTCGCCGCCACCGGCCAGCTCAACCCCGGCCGCCTCGCCGGGTTTCTCATCGCCGGCGAGCTCAGCCTGTCCGGCGCCACGCGGCCCATACGCGGCGCGCTCGCCATCGCGCGGCTCGCGAAACGCCTCGGCATGCGGGGCGTGATCCTGCCGCCGCAATCCGCCGCCGAGGCCGCGCTGGTCGAGGGCATCGAGGTTTACGCGGTGGACTCGCTCGACCGCGCCATCCGTTTTCTCAACGACGAAATCCCGCTCGCCACCGAGCGCCCGCCGCGCCCCGCCGCGCCGCAGGATGACACGGCGGGCGATTTTTCCGAAATCAAGGGCCAGCACGCGCTGCGGCGCGCGGTCGAGGTGGCCGTCGCCGGCGGCCACAACCTGATCATGATCGGCCCGCCCGGCTCGGGAAAATCCATGATCGCGAAACGCATCCCCACCATCATGCCCGCGCCCACGCTCGACGAATCGCTGGAGGTGCTCGGCATCCATTCCGCCGCCGGGCAGACGCTCGCGGGCGGCGCGGCGGCGGTGTTCGGGCGCCGCCCGGTGCGCGCGCCGCACCACACGATTTCCGATGTCGGCCTGCTCGGCGGGGGCACGGTTCCCGGCCCCGGCGAAATCTCGCTGGCGCATCACGGCGTGCTGTTTCTGGACGAGCTGCCCGAGTTCAAACGCTCCGCGCTCGAAGTGCTGCGCCAGCCGCTTGAGGACGGCAGCGTCACGATCTCGCGCAGCGCGGGCAAGGTGACCCTGCCCTGCTGCTTCATGCTGGTCGCGGCGATGAACCCCTGCCCGTGCGGCTACCTCGGTGACGCCAGGCACGAATGCCGCTGCGGGTCCGCGCAAATCCAGCGCTACCGCGCCCGCATCAGCGGGCCGTTGCTGGACCGCATCGACATCCACATCGAGGCGCCCGCGCTCTCGATCGGCGAGCTGCGCTCCGAGACGCCCGGCGAGCCGTCCGCGGCGATCCGCGACCGCGTGCAGGCCGCGCGCGACCGCCAGCAGGCGCGTTTCGCCGGCACCAAGGTCACCGCCAACGCCCGCATGACGCACGCGCAAATCCGAAGCCATTGCGCGATCGACTCCACGCTCGGCGACCTGCTGCAACAGGCGATGGAGCAACTCTCGCTCTCCGCGCGCGCCTACGACCGCATCCTGAAGGTCGCCCGCACCATCGCCGACCTCGCCGCCGGCGAACGCATCGCCCCGGCGCATTTGCTCGAGGCGATCCAATACCGCAGCCTCGACCGCAATCTGTTTTACTGACTGATGTTACGCGGAAGCGGAGACAGCGCTTGACCTTTTCAGCCCCGGGGGGGGCGGCAGCCTTTAGCCGTGGGTGACGATCGCATCGAGGAACCCACGGAAAAAGTTGTTTAAAACACCAAGCCCAGAAGGGGCGGCAGCGCGCGCCGTTCGCCTCGGCGCATTTCCCCGCCCTTCCCTCGCTGCCGCCCCTTCGGGGCTCGTTTTTTTCTTGAGGGATTCCGTGGGTTCCTCGCTGCGCTCGTCACCCACGGCTATGGGCTGCCGCCCCTTCGGGGCGAAATCCGCCGACACCGGTGTCTGACGCCCCTTCGGGGCTGACCACTGCCATTGCCGTCCCTTCGGGGCTGAAAAGGTCAAGCACTGTCTCCGCCCCCGCGTAACATCGTAACATCAGTACATGAGTGACGAACCGTTTTTTATTGCGGAATCAAAGGCATGGGGCGCGGGGGGCGGGGGGCGTCTTTAGCGCGAGTTGAACAGGTCGGCGATGATGTCCTCCAGGGGGACGTCCTCGATGGTGATGTCCACGACGGGGCCGGCGGCGAGGATTTCCTGCGAGACGCTCACGACCGCGTCGGCCGGCACGGTGAGCGTCACGCGGCCTTCGTCGTCGCGCACGGCGGCGCCGCGGGCGGAGGCCCAGTGCTCGGGGAAACGCCCGGGTTGCGGGATGAATTTTATGATTTTGCGGCGCGCGCCCTGGCGCGATTCGAGGCGGTCGAGTTCGCCATCGTAGATTTTTGTCCCTTTGTGAATCACGATGACGCGTTCGCAGAGTTCCTCGATGTCCGCCATGTAGTGGCTGGTGAGCAGGATGGTGACGCGGTGGCGGCGGTTGTAGTCGCGCAGGAACTGGCGCACGGCCTTTTGCGAGAGCACGTCGAGGCCGATGGTCGGCTCGTCGAGAAACAGGACGCGCGGGCGGTGCAGGAGCGCGGCGATAAGCTCCATCTTCATGCGTTCGCCGAGGGAAAGCTCGCGCACCATGACGTTGAGCTTCGGGCCGACGCCGAGCAGCGCGACGAGTTCGTCGAGCGTGGCTTTGTAGCCGGCGGCGGGCAGATTGTAGATGTGGCGCAGGAGCAGGAACGACTCCTGCGCGGGCAGATCCCACCAGAGCTGGTTTTTCTGGCCGAGGACGAGCGCGAAGAGGCGGCGGTAGGCGTTTTCGCGGCGCACGGGGTCGAACCCGGCCACGCGCGCGCTGCCGCCGGTGGGGAAGATGAGCCCGGCGAGCATCTTGAGCGTGGTGGTCTTGCCCGCGCCGTTGGGGCCGAGAAAGCCGACGAACTCGCCCTCGGCAATGTCGAACGACACGTCCTTCGCCGCCGCGATTTCCTCGAAGTCGCGTTTGAACAGGCCGTGGAGCCCGCCCAGGAAACCGGGGCGTTTTTTGTAGGTGCGGAAGACGCGGGTGAGATTGCGGACTTCGATCATGGAGAGGCTGGGCGGCGGCGCGGCGCGGCGCGCTCCGGGCATGGGTTCACGATGCGCATCGGGTTGCCAGAAACGCCGCCGCCGCGGCCCAGGCGCGGCCGCGGTGGCTGAGCTGGTTTTTGAACGCGTCCCCTAGCTCGCCGAGCGTCCGGTCGTGCCCGGCGGGGATGAAGAGCGGGTCGTAGCCGAAGCCGCCGGCGCCGCGCGGCGCGCGGGCGAGGCGTCCGTCGCAGCGGCCCTCGAAGACGTGCCCGGCGCCGCCGGGCGCGATGAGGTGGAGCACGCAGATGTAATGCGCGCCGCGCCCGCCGTCGGGGACGCCGCGCATGGCGGCGGCGAGCCTGGCGAGGTTGGCGGCGGGGTCGCCTTGCGGGCCGGCGTAGTAGGCGGACTCGACGCCCGGCGCGCCGCCGAGCGCGTCCACGCAAATCCCGCTGTCGTCGGCCATCACCCAGGCGTTGGCAAACGCGGCGGCGTCGGTGGCGCCGCCGCCGCCCGCGGCGCCGCCGCCGGCATTGCCAGAGTCCGCGCCGCCCGCGCCGCCGCCGCCGGGACTTTTTTGGGATTCGGGATTTGGGATTCGGGATTTCCCCGCCGCGAGAGCGTCGAGTTTTTCCCGCAGGGCGCGGGCCTTTTTGCGGGCGTTGCCGGTGAAGGTGCCCGTGTCCTCCTCGACCGGCGGCATGCCGCCGGCGGCCGAGGCGGAGAGGATTTCGAGCGGCAGGCCGGAGGCGCTGGCGAGCGACTGGAATTCCCGCGCCTTGTGCGCGTTACCGGAGGCTAAAAACAGTTTCATCGATGTGGATTTTTTCCGGGTAAACGACCCGGCCGCGCATGAGCTGGTCGTCGCCGAACGAGGCGTGGCGCACGTCGGCCAGGCGCAGCGCCTGGTCGAGACGCTCGGTGCGCAGGCCGGTGTAAACGGGCTTGGCGCGCTCGTCGGCGAAGAGCAGCGGCGAGCGGTAAATGAAAAGGTAGTCGAGCTGGCGCTCCTGCAGGCACTCGCTCACGAGCTGGCTGCCGCCTTCGAGATAGACGCCGGTGATTTTCTCCTCGGCGCATTTCTGCCGGAAGGCGGCGAGCGGCACGCGCTGCGTGGGCGAGTCGAGGCACCAGACCTGCACGCCCTGGTCGCGGAGTTTGCGCACGTAGCCGAGGCCGCCGTGCGGCGTGGTGACGACGATGGTGCGCCCGCGAAATTCGTCCGTGTAAAGGCGCGGCGGCGAGCGGTCGGTCATCGAGCGCAGCAGGCCGTCGAACACGAAGCGCAGCGGGCACCATTCCTCCCCGCCCTCGATGCGCGCGGTGAGGCGCGGGTTGTCCTTCGCGAGGGTGCCGGCGCCGATGGCGATGGACGGGAACAGCCGCCGCCAGCGCATCACGTCGGCGCGCGCGGGTTCGCCGGTGATCCAGCGGGACTCGCCGGTGCGCGTGGCGATTTTGGCGTCGAGCGTGATGGCGGATTTCGCGGCGATGAGCGGCGCGCGCGCGGTCACCCAGTGGTTGAACAACAGATTCAAGTCCGCGCACTCGGCCCCGAGCACGCCGCTGACGACTTCGATGCCCGCGTCGCGCAGCACCTGAAAACCGCGCCCCGCGTGTTCGGCGGACGGGTCGGTCGCGCCGGCGACCACGCGCGCGATGCCGGCCTCGCGGATGGCGTCGGTGCAGGCGCCGGTGCGGCCGTGCGTGGAGCAGGGCTCAAGCGTGACGTAGAGCGTGGCGCCGGGCGCGGGCCGGCGGCCGAGCGCGGCGAGCGCGGCGCGTTCGGCGTGCGGGCCGCCGTCCCGCTCATGCCAGCCTTCGGCGACGACGGTGCCGTCCTCGACGATGAGAGCCCCGACCATGGGATTGGGATGCGTGGCGCCCCAGCCGCGCCGCGCGAGCTCCAAGGCGCGGCGCATGTGGCGCTCGTGCCGGGCGGATTGCGCGGCGCCGGATTGCGCGGTGTCAATCGGAGGGCGGGTTTGACCGGTGCTCATATAAAAATCGTCCTTACCAAACATCTTTCCTCCTTCTCTTTATTCTTTCTCTTTCCTCTTTCCTCTTTCTCCCCAAGACCGTCCGCTCCGGGGAGAAGGAGGAAAGAGAGAGAGAAAGAATAAAGAGGAAAGAATAAAGAAAGGGGGCCGCGTTTATGCGCGCACATACGGATTGGTTTTCTTTTCCCCGCCGACGGTGGTGTCGTCGCCGTGGCCGGGCAGCACGCGGGTGTCGTCGGGCAGCGTGTAGATTTGCGCGCGGATGGAGCGGTCGAGTTCGCGCATGTCCCCGCCGGGCAGGTCGGTGCGGCCGATGCTGCCGGCAAACAGCGCGTCGCCCACGACGGCCATTTTTTGCGCGGGAAACCAGAACAGGATGTTGCCCGGACAATGCCCCGGCACGTGGCGCACCTCGATTTGTTCGCCGAGCGCCTCGAAACGGTCGCCCTGCGCCACCCATGCGTCCACCTTCACCGGCTCGATTTCGATGCCGCGCGGCAGCAGCGCGCCCATCACCCCGGGCGTTTCGATGAGCGGCTGGTCGGCGCGGTGCGCGCGGACTTTCGCGCCGGTGCGCCGCACGACTTCGGCCGCGCCCTGCGTGTGGTCCCAATGCCCGTGCGTGAGCCAAAGCTCGGCGAGCCGGCATTTTTGCTCATCGAGGACGGGGGCGACGGCATCCCACACGTTTTCGGGCGCATCGACCAGGACCGCCTCGCCGCGTTTCGGCGCGGAGAGCAGGTAGCCGTGCGTGCAGGCCAGGCCGCCGGTGAAGACATGAATCTGCATGGCCGTCATTGCACACCGTCCCCGCGCCGCCAATCAACGCCAAATCCGGCCCCGGACAAAAAAGTCCGCCGCGGCGCCATGCCGGTTGCGCCGCGGAGCGGGCGGCGGGGCGGGGCGGGGCGGGCGGCGACTGGAAACGCCTGCTCCGCCTGCGGCTGGCAGGGTGGCACAGACATTCAACTTTCCACCCACCAACGCGATTCGTGCCGTCAAACAAGGATTCGACCACAAATCGGCCAATAGACCGGCCTGATGTTACGCGGAAGCGTCCGGTCCGCGGGGTGGGGGCGGCGGGCATCGGGGTTCGTGCTTGGTTCCGCGTTGGTGGTTCGGAGT
>JAITDF010000236.1 GCA_031282705.1 Opitutaceae bacterium
CAAAAGGAAGTGATGTCCTCCCTCTTTCTTCTTTCCTCTTTATCTTGATCTCTGATGGGACGCGACGGCCAGTTTTGGCAGGGCGGGTCTCGCCGAGACCGCCGCGAGCACCACGAGGCAAACGACGGCGGTCTCGGCGAGACCGCCCTACCAAAATCTGCCGACTGCGTCCCATCAGTTTATCTTTATCTTTCTCTCCGCCCGTTCCTCCTGACGAAAGATAAAGATAAAGAGGAAAGAAGAAAGAGGGAGACTCCGGCGGTGACATCACTTCCTGTCGCACCCCAGGGCGGGGGGCGCGAGGGGAAAAGAGGGAGCGCGGCGCGGACGACGTTGCAGAGGCATGAAGTCCGGCGTCGGCGCTTTCGCACGGCGATGTCCGCCGCGCGAATCGTCCGAAACGCCGCCGTCGCTTCGCCTTTGCCGCCGCGCTCCCAAGTGTTTTTCGCGCCATGCGCCGCCGGGACGCCGCCGGGCGTCAGAAGCGGCGGGTGATTTTCGCTTGCAGGCCGAGGCGCTCGGCGGGGAGCAGGTAGGTCGTGACGTCGCCGGCGTAGCTGCCGGAGGGCGCCCAGTTTTTCTCGTCGGTGACGTTCAGGATGTCCACGTCCACGCGCCATTTTTTCGAGGCGAGGAAGAGGCCGAGGTCAATGTTGTGCTGGGAGCGGACCACGCCGCCGGAGACCGTCCAGGGGGAGGTGGCCCAGACGCTGGCTTTCACGCCGAGGCCGTTGTTGAACTGGTAGCCGGCCCACGCGTTGCCGCTATCCTTGGGGACGCCGGCTTCCTGTTCCTTGCCGCCGGGGAAGCTCATGGCGCCCATTTTCATGCCGAGCGACCTCGATGTGATATGGCCGTAGTTGATGCCGGCGGCGAAATGGTTGCCGGGCTGGTAAGTGAGCGCAAATTCGGCGCCTTGGTAGCGCCGGGGATTGATCATGCCGTCGGGAAGGAACGGGAACATGGGCCCCGTGACGTTGACGCGGGTCTGGTCGAACCAGGCGACGCTGCCGAAGAGTTTGCCGGGGAGGATTTCAAATTTCGCCCCGAATTCGCGCAGGGTGCTTTTCAGGTGAAATTGCTTGCGGTCCAACCCCCTTTTGTCAGCCGCGAGCGTCGAGAAGCCCTGGGTCAGGCAGCAGTAGCAATCGCCGGAGGCGTAGTCGCGGTCCCAGGCGGCGTAGGCGGTCAGCCACGGGAAGGGCAGGAAGGAGATGCTGCCGTTGAGGTCGTAATTGTTTTCGGAGGCGTGGTCGCGGAGGTTTTTCTTGGTGTAGGCGGTGATGAGCCCTTCGTCTATGGCGCGGTCGGTGCTTCCGAGCGGCTTTATAAAGTCATTGATATAAGTGAGGCGGGCGCCGGCGCGGAGTATGAATTTCCAGACGGCGAGTTTTTGCTCGGTGAAGAGGTTGTTTTGATAAAGGTCGTTGACGCGGAGCATCGTGTCGGTCTGGCCGATGCCGTGGTAGCGGCCCTTGGCCGCGTAATAATCGGCGAAGGGAAGATTCACCCAGAAGCCGTAGCCGGTTTGGAAGGGCGTGACGGCGGAGGCGCCGGCGCGGACGGGCGGATTGGCGTAGATGTTGGCGTCGGGCGAGCCGAGCAGGGTGGCGTAGTTGAGGTTGCCGCCGCCGTCGGCGGGGTTGGTGGCGTCGAAGTTGTTGCTTCCGGCGACATTGTTGCCCTCGACCATGTCGCACAGGTTGTATAAATAGCGGAACTCGTAGCCGGTGTTGCTTTGGTGGCGGAGGCCGAGTCTGCGGAGCCACGAGCCGGATTTGCCGATTTCAAAATCGGTGGCGAACTCGAAGCGCGAGGTAATCATCTTGTTTATCATGTAGCTTTGGTAGCCGTCGTTGCCGTAAACGTAGCTGTGGACGTAATGAAAGAGGGAGTTGTTGCGGAGGGTGATGTGGCTGTTGAGCTTGAGCTCGGTGATGTTTTGAAACAGGTGCTCCCGGGTGTCGCTGAACGCCCTGTCGGTGTAGAGAACCTGGCTGCCCTTGATGGGAACGAGCGTATAGTGGTCGGGGGCGACGAAGCTGATGGCGGCGGGGTTGTCCTTGCTTGAGCCGGGGGCGCCGGGAGTGAAAATCGTCGCGGCATCAATATTATAGGGGCCGTTTTTGCTGGCGGCAAATTTGCCGGGCTCGGCGCGGGAGGCGTAGTAATTCGTGCCGCCGACATTGACTTGCGGGATATAAAGGCCGGAGCGGTATTGCCAGTTGTCGAGCAGGTTCTGGTCGAGGCGGTTGATGCCGTAGGGCATGGCGCCGGCGGCGTTGGTGTAGTTGTAATTGGTGTCAACGGTCAGGTTTTTAAACGGCTTCCACGTGGCGGCGGCGTAGATGTCATAAAAATCGCTTCCGGCGTTGCCCCAATATTGTTCGGCGTCGGTTTTCTGGAGGCTGACGCGGAAGGCGAACTTCTCGTCAACGACATGGTTGTAGTCGAGCTGTGTGGTGTATTGCTGGTAGGAGGTGTCGGCCTCCTTGCCGAGGCGTCCGATTTGGACGGTGACATCGGCATGGTTGCCGTCGAACACCGGCTTTTTTGTCACGTAGTTGACCACGCCGGCGGTGCGGGAGGTCGAGCCTTGGATGACGCTCGGGATGCCGGCGACGATGTCCACGGCCTCCCAATAATTGTTGTTGAACGGGCGGACGGCGGCGGGGAGGAGGAGGACGCCGTTGCGGGTGGTGTCGGAGGCGCCGCCGCGGATTTTCGAGAACGTCGAGAAATTCGACGCGGTGCCGCGGCTGATGCTGGGCGAGTAGCGGGCGAGGTCGGAGAAGTTATGAAAATGGTCGGCGGCGATCTGGGCCGTGGTCACCTGGAAGATGGAGCGCGGCGTGTTTTGGACGAGTTCGTCGAAGCCGTAGAAATTGGAATTCGGGCGGATCGGCAGGACGGAGTGCTCGATGTCGGCACCCTCGATGACGATTTTGTCGAGCACGGTGGCGTCCTCGGTCGCGGGAGCCGGAGGCGGGGACTGTTGGGCCGCAAGCGGCGCCGACAGCAAGGCCGGCGACAGCAGCAGGGCCGTCGCCAGGGACAGGGATGGGAAACGCGGTGTGAAGCGCGGCAAGAATAGGGTGATCATGATGGTGCGGTTTTTTGATGGATTTGCGATGCGGACATGGAAAACACCGATTGCTTCGGGTGTGAGTGGTTGACGGGGACTCTCCAAGGCTGCCGTGGCCGGCTGGCGTTCATAAGGCTTCCTCGTGGTCGAATATCTGTCCTGGAGGGCAATCCGGTTTTCGTGTGGTGGCCGGAAATTCAATCATGAGGGTGTCCGTGGCATTTCTCCAGTGATCTGGTCGAGTGTGCCTGACCGGAATGAATCCCTGTAACAACCGGAATAGTTTAGTAAGATAGTTAATGAATCAAGGATAAAATTCAGAAAAAATCAGCCGGGATGGATTTTTTTGCCGTCGCTCTTTTGACCGCAGATGGTTGCGAATGAAAATTACGCTTTGGCTGCGTCCTATAAGGATGTTATGCAACTGTTGTTACGCGGAAGCGGAGACAGTGCTTGATCTTTTCGGCCCCGGAGGAGCGCGGTGTTTCAGCCCCGAAGGGGCGGCAGGCACCGGTGTCGTCGGATTTCGCCCCGGTGGGGCGGCAGCCTTTAGCCGTGGGTGACGAGCGCAGCGAGGAACCCACGGAAAACGTTAATGGAAACCCAAGCCCCGAAGGGGC
>JAITDF010000254.1 GCA_031282705.1 Opitutaceae bacterium
AGCGGCGGCGGCCTCGCGCGCACCGTCCATGTCATGCAAACCAGCGCCGCCTCCGGCAGCGCGCCCGCCGCGCTCACCCCCGGCGCGACGCTCGTGTTCACGCAAGGCGCCACGCTCACCGAAACCCACACCATCGTCGCCGGCGGCCAGCTCGCCCCCGCCGGCGGTGCCGCCGTCCCTTACGACTACACCGCCGCCGGCGCCGCCGCCCTGCTCTTCTTCGACGACACGCTCTGGATTCTTGATTTCAGCCAAAACACCTTCCGCGCCACCGACACCGGCAACAACCACACCTACACCGGCTCCTTCGCCTATGCGCCGCCCGCGGCGGGCACCCACGTGCTCACCGTCGTCAACGGCAGCGGCAACGGCGCCTACGCCGCCGGCACGACGGTGACGCTCACCGCGAACGCCGCGCCGTCCGGCAAGGTTTTCGACAAGTGGACAAGCAGCGCCGGCGGCGCCTTTGCAAACGCCAATGCCTCGACCACCACCTTCACCATGCCCGCGAACGCCGCCACCGTCACCGCCAACTACAAAGACCCGTCCACGAATCCCGGCGGCGGCGGTGGTGGTGGTGGCGGCGGCGGCGGCGCGCCCCTGCTGCCCGGCCTCGCACTGCTGGCCGCGCTGCTGACCCTGCGCGCGCGGCGAAAGTGAAAGGGGCGCGGGCTCCCGGCTCGGCTCCGTTTTTGCCCCGGGTGCAACAGGAAGTGATGCACCCCTCTTTCTTCTTTCCTCTTTATCTTTATCTTTCTCTTTCTCTCCGCCCATTCCTCCTGACGAAAGATAAAGATAAGGTTCCCCGCTATTTTGAATGGATTTCACATCGCGCCTCCGCGAAGCGGCGACAGCGATTGACCTTTTCAGCCTCGGCGGGGCCGGCAACGGTGGTGGTCAGCCCCAGAGGGGCGACAGCCTTTAGCCGTGGGTGACGAGCGCAGCGAGGAACCCACGGAATCCATCAAGAAAAAAACGAGCCCCGAAGGGGCGGCAGCGAGGGAAAGGCGGGGAAATGCGATGACGCGGACGGCGTGCGCTGCCGCCCCTTCAGGGCTTGGGTTTTTATCAACGTTTTCCGTGGGTTCCTCGCTGCGCTCGTCACCCACGGCCAAGAGCTGACGCCCCTCCGGGGCTGACCACCGCCGTTGCCGCCCCGCCGGGGCTGAAACGCTGCGCCCTTTCGAGGCTGAAAAAGTCAATCGCTGTCTCCGTTTCGCGGCGGCACGATGTGAAATCCATTCAAAATAGCGGGGACCGTTTTTGTGAATGGAGACGCCGGAAGGGTGTGCCCCCCAAGTGGTCTCATCCCGCCTTTCTCTTCTTCTTTCTCGTTCCCGTTCTCTCTTCTCTTTCCCGAAACGCTACGCAAAACAGACAGCAATGCTGAGAAAACCACAACGTAAAGAACTATAACGAGTAAAAGAACGAGAATAAGGATAAGGACGGCGGCGCGGGAGGCGCAAGGCGGACGCGGCGAGCCCCCCTGCCCTGCCCCGTCTCGCCTCGCTTTCTTCTTCGCCGAAAAATCATCTCGGCATCGCGGGTGTTTTTCGCGGAGAGTGCGGCCTCCTTCCGTTTCGCCTCGATGAGAGCTCTGCCGCGCCAGAAATCACCACCAGCACCGCCCGCCGCCGATGCCGCCACCGCCGTCACGCCGCCGCCAGCCGCGCCCGCCTCCACCACCGCCACCGCCGCCGCCGCGCCGCCGAGGGCGGCGGCCGCCGCCCCCGTGGACCGCTCGCAATGGCCGCGCCCCTGGGCGCAATTAAAATACTTCACGTTTCAACCGGCGATCTTCCCGCGCCTGCTCGGACAAGTCTCGCCCGACGCGCGCCCCGGCGATCTCGTGACGGTTTACGACAAAGCCGGACGCCGGCTCGGCGCCGGCCTCTACAACCCGCGCGCGAAAATCGTGCTGCGCGTCGTCGCGCACGGCGCCGAGGCGGAGCTGGGCGAGACCTATTTCGAGCACGCACTCCGGCGCGCCGTGGCGTTGCGGCGCGCCGTGTTCCGGCTCGACGCGGACACCGACGCCTGCCGGCTGGTCAACTCTGACGGCGACGGCCTCAGCGGCCTCACCATCGACCGCTACGGCGACACCCTCTCGTGCGAAGTTTGCAGCCTCGGCATGGCGCGGCGCCTGCCCGGCTGGCTCCCGCTGCTGCACGGACTGGCCGGCACGAAGTTTGCCCGCGTGCAGGTTGACCACGACCTCGGCAGCCTCGAAGGCATCAAACCCTCCGCCTTCAAGGAAACCAACGCCGCCGCGCCCCGGCTGGTGAAAATCCGCGAGCACGGCGTGCGCTACGAAGTCGATTTCGCCGGGGGGCACAAGACCGGCTTTTTCTGCGACCAGCGCGAAAACCGCCGCGCGCTCGCGCGTTTCACGCCGGGCGCTCGCGTGCTCGACCTGTGCTGCTACACGGGCGGCTTCGCGCTCTGCGCAAAAGTGCCCGGCGGCGCGGACGAGGTGACGGCCGTGGACCTCGACGAAGCCGCCATCGCGCAGGCGAGACGCAACGCCAACCTGAACCAGGCGCGCCTGAAACTCGTGCACGCCGACGCCTTTGCCTACGCGCGGCAGCTGCATGCCAATGGCGGGCAATGGGACGTGGTGGTGCTCGACCCGCCGAAATTCATTTTCACGCGCGAGGCGCCGGGCAACCACGAAGGGCGGAAGAAATACGAGGACCTCAACCAGCTTGCCATCGGCCTGGTGAAGCCGGGCGGCGTGTTTGTGACCTGTTCGTGCTCGGGCTTGCTGAGCCTGGAGGATTTCGAGCAGCACGTCATCAAGGCGGCCCACCGCCGGCAGCGCCGCCTGCAATTTTTCGCCCGCACCGGCGCCGGCCCCGACCACCCGGTCTATTCAAACTGCCTGGAGAGCCGCTACCTGAAGGTGCTCTGGGCGCGGGTGATATAGGGACGATGTTACATCACTGATGGGACGCGGCGGCCAGTTTTGGCAGGGCGGTCTCGGCGAGACCGCCGTCGTTTGCCTCGTGGTGCTCGCGGCGGTCTCGGCGAGACCGCCCTGCCAAAAATCTGCCGACTGCGTAACATCAGTTACATCAGGAGCCGCCGTCCCGCAGCCCTGCCGTCCCGCAGCTTTACTGTCCCGCAGACTGGCAGTGCCGCTCCGCTCGAAACCAAGTCTGCTTAAAACTCACGCCTGCCTTGCGCGGTTGTTTTCAGGACTTCCTTTCCATTTTGCGTTCCCGGGATTGCGGTCACGCGGGTTGTTGCTGGGAGATGCAGTGAAGGGTGCCGAGCCCCCAGATGAGGTGATGGCAGTCGATGGGGATGATTTCGCGGCCGGGAAAGCAGCTTCCGATGATGGCGCGGGCCTGGGCGTCGCGTTTTTTCTGGCGGAAGGCGGGCACGAACACGGCGCCGTTGATGATGAGAAAATTTGCGTAGCTGGCGGGGACGCGCTGGCCTTGGAAGGCGAAGGGCCGCGGCATGGGCAGCTCCACGAGGTCGAAGGGTCCGCCGCCGGGCGCGCGCATGGCGCGGAGGCGGGCGGTGTTTGCTTCGAGGATGGCGTGGTTCGGGTCGCGTTTGTCGGGCTCGACGGCGGTGATGAGGCCGTCGGGTTTGTAGAAGCGGGTGAGGTCGTCGATGTGGCCGTCGGTGTCGTCGCCGACGATGCCGTCGCCGAGCCAGAGGATGGTTTTCACGCCGAGGTAATCGCGGAGGTTTTGCTCGATCTGGGCGCGGGTGAGCCGCGGGTTGCGGTTGGGGTTGAGCAGGCATTGCTCGCTGGTGAGGAGCAGGCCGGCGCCGTTGACGTCGATGGAGCCGCCTTCGAGCACCATGTCGTTTTCGAAGCGGCGGAGGCGGAGTTTGCGGGCGACGAGGGGCGGGATGGTGTTGTCGAGGTCGTAGGGCGGGTATTTGCCGCCCCAGGCGTTGTGCACCCAGTCGGTGACGGCGACCTCGCCGGTGCGGTCGTTTTTGACGAAGATGGGGCCGTGGTCTCGGCACCATGCGTCGTTGGTGGGGTGGTCGTAAAAGGTGACGCGGGCGAAGTCGGCCCCGGCGCGCGCCAGGCCGGCGCAGGCGCGGGCGCAAAGGGTTTTGGCGCGGGGCTGGAGGGCGGCGGCGCAGTTGATGCGGACGCGCTGAAAGCGGCTGATTTGCGCGACGATTTGCGCGAAGACGCCGGGGATGGGCCGGAATTGCCCGGGCCACGAGGCGCGTTTGTGCGGCCAGGAGAGCCAGACGGCTGCCTGCGGCTCCCACTCGGCGGGCATGCGGAAGCCGAGGGCGGCGGGGCGGGGGGCGGCGGTGACGCTGGCGGAAAAACCGGTGGCGCGGGCGGTGGAGTGGCGGGCAATGGTCATGGACGTGGTGTGCGGTGTATGCGGTATGTATGTCGAGTAATGTGTGCGGGTTTTCCGCGCGGTGCCAATGCCCAATGCGTAAGCGGGCGGCGAAGCGGCAATGGGACGCAGGCTGGCACCGGTGCCGGCAGCGCTTCGCTGGCGAGTGTAATTGCGATTGGTAGCAGAAGGAATAAAATGGTAAGGGAGGGAGATGAAAAAAGCCAATAAGGAGGTTGAACAGCTCGATGAGAACACAAAGCAATGGCTGGAAAGCCGTC
>JAITDF010000424.1 GCA_031282705.1 Opitutaceae bacterium
GGAAGCGAGGGGGCGGCGTTTTGGGTTTTCCTTGTTTTCCAGAGGATGAAGGCGCCGAGGGGATGGAGGAGGGCGCCGCCGATGAAGAGGGATGTGTAGCCGAAATGGGCGACGAGGTGGCCGGCGGTTTGATTGAATATAATACTGGCGACGCCGCTGAGGACGCTGAGGATGCCGATGCTGGTGGCGACCGTGCCGGCGGGGGCAAGCTCGCTGACCATGACGCCGGAGAGTTGCACCCAGCCCTGGGTCATGAGCAGGCCGAGGCCGACGAGGGCCAGCACCGCCCAGACGGCCCACGGCGCGGCGGCGGCCGAGGGGAGAAACACGGCGAGGGCCGCGGCGGGCGCAAGGCAGGCGAGGCCGCGCAGGACGAGACCGCGCGCGGCGGCGGGATCGCCGGTGGCGGCGGCGCGGCGGTCGGACCACCACGCGAGCGCCATGTTTACAACGGGAATGAACAGCCACGGAATCCACGCGAGGCGGCCCACCATGTCGCGCGACCAGCCGGAGTGCTCCTCAAGGAAGCCGACGTGCCAGTTCATGAGGAAAAAATAAAACGGGTCGGTGCAGACGCGGGCGAGGATGAGGCCGCGCAGGCGGCGGTTGCCGAAGATTGTTTTGAGCGCGGCGAGGTAGCTGGTGCGGGCGGCGGCGGCGGCGGGCGCGGCGGGCGCGATGGTGGAGGGCGCGGGCGCGGCGGGCGGCGCGGGTGAGTTCGGCGAAACAGCGCAGGCGGCATAGGGGGGATTGCGGTCGGCGAGCCACCAGGCGAGCGCGGTCAACAAACTCAGGCCGGCGGGAATAAAGAAGCACCAGCGCCAGTTGCCGTGCGCGGCGAGCGCCACGATGAGCGGCGGGGCGAGCACCGGCGCCAGCGCGGAGAGCGCGTGGTAGGACATGAGCGCGAAGGCGCGGCGGCGCGCCGGAAACCACAGCGTCATGAGCAGGATGGTGGCGGGCGAGATGCCCGACTCGGCGATGCCGAGCAGGCCGCGCGCGCCGGCCATTTGCGCGAGATTTTGCGCGAGACCGCAGCCGAGCGTCGCCGCCGCCATGCTGGCGAGAAACACCATCGCGCCGCGGCGCGTGCCCCAACGGTCAATCAGCCGCCCGGAAAACAGGTAGCAGAATGTGTAGGGAATCATGTAGGCGCTGATGATCGTGGCGAAGCCGATGTCATCGAGGCCGAGGGCCGACGAGATCGTGGTCTTCAAGATGGCCACGGTCTGCCGGTCCAAATAAAACATGAGCGAGCCGGCGGCGGCCACCGCGAGCATGAGCCATGAGCGCCACGGGATGCGGTCGTGGTTCGGTTGCGCGGCGTGCGGCGCGACGGGGTCGGGTGATCGGGCGCTCATGGGAAAAGTCGTGTTTTCAGTTTTTTGATTCGTTCCTCTTGAACGGTTCGCAGCGGGCGATGAGGTCTTCGATGTTGCCGGTGGCGAGGGCGACCACGCTGTCGGCGGCGCCGTAGTAGAGTTTCACGGAGCCGTCCGGCTCGGCGATGAAACCGCAGGGGAAAATCACGCCGCCACGAAAACCTTCGAGTTCGTAATCCGTCTCGGGCGCGAGCAGCGGGGTGCGCATCAGGCCGGTGACGCGGGCCGGGTTTTCGAGGTCGAGCAACATGAGGCCGGCGCAGTAGGTTTTGTGCCAGCTTTTCGCCTCCCAGCCGGCGAGGCGGCGGGAGGGATCGTAATGGACGGCGTGAAAGGGCGTGAGCCAGCCGGCGCGGGTGCGGACGGGCGGCGCGGCGGGGCCGATTTTTGAATTGGCGAACGGCACTTCGTCGCAGCCGAGCACGGGGCGGTTGCGGCCCCAGTAGGCGAGGTCGGGGGATTCGGAGAGCCAGATGGGGAACGCCTCCGGCTCGGGGCGCATATAGACGGGAAAGGGGCGCTCGAGGCGCACGTAGCGCCCGCCGATTTTTTCGGGGAAGAGCACCATGTTGCGGTTGTCGGGCGAGGTGACGCTGAGCCACTCGAATGTTTCGAGGTCGTCGGTGGCGGCTGCCACGCCGCCGCAGATGCCGTGGGCGGTGTCGATGGCGAAGCACATGAGCACGCGGCCCCCGACGACGGTGAGGCGCGGGTCGTAGATGCGCTGGATGAAATCCGGCGGGTAGTCGTGGCGCATGAGGTCGCGCAACTCGCGGCGCATTTTTTCGGGGTCGATGATGGGGCGGGGAAAAACCTCCCAGCGCACGCCGTCGGCGCTGGTGGCGAGGCCGGTGTTTGTGCCGGTGAGCACGCCGCTTCCCCACGTGCCGATGTCGTTGCGGAAGACCATCACGTAGCGCCCCTCGTGGCGGATGACGCCGGCGTTGAAGACGAGCGTGGCCGGGAAGGGCGCCTGCTTGCAGGTGAGCACGGGATTGGCGGGATGGCGCCGGAGCAGCGGTGGCGTGGTCGCGGACATAAGGCAGGGCTAGAAGGGTCGGAGGGTCGGAAGGTGTTTTGCGTTTTTGGGCGGCGGCGCCGGCGGTGTTGCCGGCGGCGGCGACGGTGGCGGAGTTGGCGGCGGGAAAGGGAGGTGGAGTCGGTGGCGGAGTTGGCGGCGGGAAAGGGAGGTGGAGTCGGTGGCGGTGGCGGAAAAGGGCGATGGAGTTGGTGGCGGAAAAAGGCGCGCGGAAGGGCGCGCGGGGACGAGGGCGGCTTGGATTGGAAAAAAAAGAACGGCCAAGGTCTATTGCGGGAAAAATCCTGCACAATGCTTTCGTTACTCTTATCAAAGAGTGACTGATGTCTCGCGGGTTGATGCCGCGCTGAAGCGCCCGCCAAAGCGTCCGCCAAATCCAACTCCCCGCCTCCCGCCTCCCGCGCACGCCCCCTGCCCCCGCGCGTCCACGCCGCCGCACGTCCCCGCCCCGCACGCATCCCTCCCGCCCCGCACGCCGCCGCACGTCCCGCGCGCCCTCCGTCCGCTTAACCCGCATATTTCACACCAAAAAATCTTGAGGCCGGCCGGGGTGCCCTTAACTTGTTGCTATGAAACCAAAAGAAAAGGGATCGCCGGCCGGCCGGCCTCAAACACACTGTCGGCAAAAAACGTTTGAGTTTCAAGCCTGTGATGGCCGGAAAGTCGTGGCGGACCTTACCGGGGGCGAGCTCAGTTCCGACGCCGGGGCGCTGTTGTTGCGCCAGCCCGGCCGCACGATGGGCCTGGGCCGCGCCGCGGCGGCCTGTTTCCACGACCGGCGCGATCCCGATTTGATCGGGCACAGCGTCGAACAGCTGCTTGCGCAGCGCATCCACGCGCTGGCGACCGGCTGCGAGGACCTCAACGACCACGACCGCCTGCGCCACGCCACCCTCTTTGCGCTGTGCGCGGGCAGGCCCGGCTTGAAGCCGGGCGCCCCGGCTTCCGACGCTCAACCGGCTGGAACGCCCGGCGGGCCACTTGGATCAGCGTTATCATCCTAAATTCCGCAGTTGAAAAGCGAGCATAGAGGGAAATCCGGCTCCAGTAGCTTCACCCAATGGGTGAAGTGAAAAGAACCTCAAAACAAGTGCGCTTTTCTCGCTC
>JAITDF010000583.1 GCA_031282705.1 Opitutaceae bacterium
GTGCACCTGCTCCTGTGCGAGGACGGCAAAAAACTGTTTTATATGAAAAGCACGGACGACGGCCTGTCGTTCACGGCCCCGCGCGAGATTACGGACGTGGTGGACGAGCAATGCAAGCGCATCGGTTTCAAGTGGGTCCACATGCTAACCGGGCCGGGGCACGGCCTGCAAATGCGCTCCGGACGCCTGGTTGTGCCATTAAAACCCGCCGGGCCGCCGCAGGACGGCGTGAAGCGGCGGACGGGCGTTATCTACAGCGACGATCACGGGCAAACATGGAAGCCTGGCGGCATCGTGCCGCACACCATCGGCGAATTGAGCGAGAGCACCGTGATCGAGCGTTCCGACGGCAAGCTGATGATAAACATGCGCTGGCACGACGGCTATTTCCGCGCCACCAGCCTGAGCAGCGACGGCGGTTTCACCTGGAGCGAGCCGAAAATTGAAGAAAGCCTGCCCGACCCCGTCAACCAGGGCAGCCTGCTGGCGTGCTCGGAAGTCTTCGGGCAGGAGGACAGGCGCGTGGTGTTCTCCAATCTCGACCAGGGCAAGATTACCCCCGAAAAGGGCAGGACCGTTTTCAGCTCCCGCGCCCGCCTCACCGTGCGGCTGAGTCATGACGACGGCGACACGTGGGACGAATCCTGCCTCATCACGCCCGGCTTTTCTGGATATTCCGACCTCGCGATGACGCGCGACGGCAAGGTGCTGCTCCTGTATGAAAACGGGAAAGAAATCTATTCCGAAAAACTCACGCTGGTATGCTTTGACCTGGCGTTTTTGAAGGAGAAGGGAATGACGGCCCCCGCCGCCAGCATCCGGGCCGGCCTGGAGTTTGCGCCGCTGTTTCGCGACCACGCCGTTCTCCAGCACGGCAGGCCTGTTCCGGTTTGGGGGCGGGCGGCGGCGGGCGAAAACGTCACCGTTTCATTCGCGGGCCAGAAAGTTTCCGCCACCACGGATGCCAGCGGACGCTGGAAAGCGACGCTGGCCGCGCTCGCGCCAAGCAAGCAGGGCGCGGAGCTGGCCGTCTCGGGAAAAACGGAAACCTTGGTGGCGAACGACGTGGTGGTCGGCGAGGTCTGGCTGGCCGCCGGGCAGTCCAACATGGAGATGCCGGTACGCGACGCGCAGAATGCGGCGGACGTGATCGAGGCGGCGAGTTTTTCGGAAATCCGCGAAATCAGGATTGAGCGGAGATCGAAGGAAACGGCGGAGGAGGTGGCGGGTGGCAAATGGACGTCCGCCAATCCAAAAACTGTCGGGGAGTTCAGCGCCTTGGGATATTTTTTTGCGAGCGATCTTTATAAACAACTGGATGTTCCCGTTGGCATTATCAATTGCTCGTGGAGCTACGCCCCCGTCGAGGCGTGGCTGAGCCCGGAGTCGAGCGATCCGCGCCTCGGCCCGGCATTTGCCGCGTTGCATAAGCGCTGGGAGGCGACGCTCCGCGACTATCCGGCGGCACTGGAAAAATTCACCGCTGATATGAACGCGTGGAAGGACGCCCAGACCAAGGCGAACGTCGATGGAAAGCCGTTTGATAAACCGCGCCCGCGCCGTCCGTCCGGACCGGGGCAGAACACCGCGCTAGGCGGCATCTACAACGGCATGATTCATCCGCTCGCGCCCTATGCATTGGCCGGGGTGATTCTGGCCACCGGCGAGACTGATGCGATGAGCGGCAATCCAGACGAATACGCGCAGTATTTCGCCTCCTTGATCAAGGGCTGGCGGCGAGCCTTTGCGCAGGATGATCTGCCATTCTACTGGTTGCAGCTCAGCACCTACGGCGAGACGAAGTCCAGGCACACGGAACGATGGGCGTATTTTCGCGAAGCGCAGTCCAGGGCGCTGCTTCTTCCCGCCACCGGCCAGGCAGTCACGATCGACATCGGCGATCCGGAAGCACCCCGCCCGAAAAACAAGCAGGCTGCGGCAAACCGGCTGGCGCGGCTCGCGTTGAAAAACGCATATAAACAAAGCGTCCAGGATGCCGGCCCGGTGCCGCGCGGCGCGCAACCGGTCGCGAACGGATTCCGCATCGATTTTGCCAACTGCCCCGGCGGGCTGGTTTCAACCGCACCCAAACCCGGCGGCTTTGAACTGGCCGGGCGCGATGGAAAATACAAACCCGCCAGCGCGGAGGTGGACGGCTCCTCGGTCGTCGTGACTTCCCCATCGGTGAAAGCGCCCGCGTTCGTCCGCTATGGATGGCGTCTGGCCGGCGCGGCCAGCCTGCGCAACCAGAACGGCCTGCCCGCCCCGCCCTTCAGGACTGACGCGATTCCCTTTGGCGAAAAGGGCGCGGAATAAGACCCGTGCCGAATCCAGCCATAAACGTATATAAAATCACCAGCAACCCAGACGGCAAAACGGACGGCACGCCGTGTTTCTAAAAACTCAGAAAGGGTAACTTTATGAAGAACGCAAAACGCACAATCTTTCTCCGCGCATGCGCGCCGGCCCTCGCCGCCTTGGCGCTCTCACCGTCCGCCCCGGCGCAGGAGCAACCGCCGGTCAGCGGCATCTTTAACTTCGATGCGGACATGATGTATGATGCCACCGTCCGCCAGGCGCCCCAGGACACCACCTATAATATCGCCGACGGCGTCACCGTCACCATCTCCAACGCCGTCTCGACCGCCAACGGCGGCGTTTTCGCCCCCGCCACCAGCAGGATGTTCACGATCGCGCCGACAGGCTCGACCGGGCGCCTGGTGTTCCTGAACAACCAGACCTCCGGCCAGGGCGGGGTGTTTTACCTGGGGGGCGGCGTAAGATTGTATTTCACCAACGTCTCCTTCATCGGCAACTCGTCCTCCAACGCCACCGGCGGCGGCGCGATCCGGACGGCCTCCAACACGGGCGCGGTGGTGCTGGACAGCGTGTTGTTTGAAAAAAACCACGCGCCCAACGGCGGGGTGTTCAGGGCTTACAGCAGCATCACCGTCAACTCGGGAACATTTACCGGCAACTACGCCGACGGCACGGCCACGAGCTCCGGGTTTGGCGGGGCGCTTGGCATGCCGATAAGCGGCAACGCGCCGATAAGCGTGCTCAGAGAGGGCGTTTTTTCGGGCAACTGGGCGGCGCGGGCGGGCGGCGCCGCCGCGACGCAGGGCAATCATTCAGTTGAGTTTTGGGACACGGTTGGATTTGGCTGCAATTTCGCCGGAGTTGGCGGCGGCGCGATCTATGACACGGCCAACGCAGGCGCCGCCGATGTTGACGGGATCTCGCTCCGGTTCACCGGAACGACCGGCATCAGCGATTTTCTCTATTCGGGCAATGTCGCGAAAGGCGCGGTGCTCACGGTGGCGGAAGTCACCGCGGCGAAATCCGGCTCCATCGCCTTCACGCCCGCGGCCAGGGCGGGCGGCTTTTATTTCTCGGCCACGGGAGGCACCCGCCTCCGGTTCGAAATTGCGGACAACGTCACCGTCTCCATCGGCGAGGCCGGCAATCCCTCCTCGTGGGATTCCATCGCATCGTCCGACGCCAGCGGCGCCACCGGGAAACTCGACCTCACCGGCGCCGGCGCGGGCCGGCTCGTGCTGCACGCCGACAACTCTTATTTTCAGGGCTCGGTCAACATCGGCGCCGGCTCGCTGTTTCTCGGCAACCAGAACGCCCGGCTCGGCGGCGCCGTCACCGTCGCCGGCGGCGCGACCCTCGGCGGCTCCGGCACGCTCGTCACGCTCAACCAGGCCGGCAGCGTCCTTGCCGGACGCACCGGCGTGACGCTCGCCGACGGCGTGACCCTCGCCGCCGGCACCGACACCGCCACGGACGCCGAAACGCTCGCCGTCCTCGGCAACGTCGCCGACTCCAACGGCTGGGGCACAGAGATCCAGAGCATCGTCCAAGGCACGATCGTGATCGCCGCCGTCGCCTTGGACGCCTTCGTGCGCACGAGGAGGGCCTGAGATGACGCCACGAGCCGACACCGC
>JAITDF010000591.1 GCA_031282705.1 Opitutaceae bacterium
GGGCCCCCCCGGTGGGGGTTGGGGGCCTTGGGGGCCCCCGACATTTTTTGGGGGGGGTGGCCCCGCTAAACCGGGGGGGGTACACCGGGCCAACGAAATCCCGCGCTGCCGCACCTTCGCAATACCCTGAATTCCTTTGGCTGCGTCCCAGCAGTTTTTAGGCAGGTGTGGTTCCGGGCGAAGCGACAGTCCGCCAACCTGCGTCACGACCGGGCCGCGTAACATCAGGAGGATAAAATTCGAAGCCTGAACATGAAGATTGTTCATGTTACCTTTCTCCCCCTCTTGCTACGTTTTTCGCGACCGCACCTCCAGCCGCTTTTGTTGCAATTGAGAGCCAACCATCAGATCACCTTCATGCATAGACGTCTCCCTGTCCTCTACCATGCGCAGGCAAACTTGGGTTAATCGCCTATCCATCCTCTTTGATTCAAGGGGGGGGCTCCTCCCCGATTATTATTGTCCGGCATTCTTTTTATGTCATCTCCAATCACCACACCTCCGATAAGCCCGGCATGTGATGCCCCGCACAAACGCGGCATGTATCGGTGGACGATTTGCGCATTACTCTTTCTTGCCCTCACAATCAACTACATTGACCGGCTGGTTTTTGGCATACTTTCACCTGAACTCCAAAAAACATTCAACTGGAGCAACGCGGATTATACACGCATTGTTTTCTGGTTTGAAGTGGCATATGCGATTGGACTGGCGGGCTTTGGGCGCGTGCTTGACTGGGTCGGCACGCGAAGGGGGTTTGCAATTTCCATCACCGGCTGGAGTATTTCGGCCGTCCTGCATGCGTTTATGAGCACCATCGCGGGGTTCAGCCTCATGCGTTTTCTGCTCGGCCTGTCTGAAGCCGGGGTGTTTCCGGCGGCGGTAAAGACAGCCGCGGAATGGTTTCCGCGCAAGGAGCGCGCGCTGGTGGCGGGCATCATCAACGCGGGCAGCAATGTCGGCGCCGTCGTCGCGCCCCTGCTCGTGCCCTGGCTCTTTTTGACTTATGGCTGGCGATGGGCGTTTATCATAACAGGGGGAATCGGTTTTGCGTGGATTGCATTCTGGCTGTTGCTCTACCGGCCCCCGGCCTCGCATCCGCGGCTTTCCGCGGAGGAACTCGCCTATATACAAAGTGACCCGCCGGAACCCGTGCGGCGCAAAATCCCCTGGCTGACCCTGCTTGGATTGCGACAGACGTGGGCTTTCATCCTGGCGAAATTCCTCACCGATGCGGTCTGGCGGTGGTATCTCTATTTGCTGCCGTTGTTCTTTAATCAAAACTTCAAGCTTGATATAAAAAATTTCGGCCTGCCGTTCGTCATCATTTACGTGATGGCGGACGCGGGCAGCATCGGCGGTGGCTGGCTGTCGTCGTGGCTGCTTGGGCGGGGCTGGTCGGTAAACGCAGCGCGCAAAACCGCCATGCTGGCCTGCGCGCTTTGCGTCCTTCCGGTGATGTTCTCCGCGGTTGTGCCGAACATGTGGATGGCGGTCGTTTTCGTAGGGCTTGCGGCCTCGGCCCACCAAGGTTTTTCCTCCAACCTTTTCACGACCGTGTCGGACATGTTTCCCAAGGAGGCGGTCGGCTCGGTTGTCGGAATCGGCGGCACGGCCGGCGCGCTCGGCGCCATGCTGCTGCTGACCATCACCGCGAGGCTCTTCGCCGGTGCCGGCGGGCAGGCTGGAAACACAGGTGTATATACAACACTCTTTGTCATCGCGGGCTTCGCCTACCTTGTCTCGCTTGCCGCCGTCCATTTGTTGTCGCCAAAACTCAAGCCGGTCGCGCCCGAGGATGTCTGATTCCGCGCGCCCCGGCATTTAACCATGAAGCCAAAGTTTAATATTTTATTCAGCAACGACACCGTGAATACGGTGAGCTGCACCAGCCCCTGCCATGCCAAGGGGGAGCCGTTTTCCCAACGCATCCTTGAGGCGTCCGTGGACGAAACCGCCGGCACCGGCATTGATGCGCACATGTTGCAGCCCGGCGTGGCCGTGGCGCCCTGGTGGAAAAGCAAACAATACCCCTATGAGGAGCACATCCGCTGGTATGAGAAAACCTACGGGGTGAGCGTGCGCGACAATCCCTACGCCCGTTACATGCTGGACGGCGGCGACATGGTGGAGGTGTTTGTCGCGCGATGCCGGGCGAGGGGGCTGGCCCCCTTCGTCTCGTTGCGGTTGAACGACAGCCACGGAAAGGAGTTTGTGGACACCCCCGGCGGTGGAGACATTACCGAGATTCCCGGCTATTCGCTCCACTGCGTGAACCGATTTTACAAGGAGAACCCCCAATTCCGCATCGACCCCGATCCCGCCCATGTTGACAAGAAGCACTGGAACACGCGCGTCCTTGACTGGAAAAACAAGGAGGTGACCGACTGGATGTTTGGTTATATAAAAGAAATATGCGAGGGATATGACATCGACGGGCTGGAACTGGATTTCATGCGGCACTATAATTATTTCCGCGCGGACGAGACCACGTTTGGGCAACGCTCCGCCATCATGACCGGCTTTGCGGCCCGCGTGCGCGCCTTGCTCGACCGCACCGCGAAGCCCGGACGCCACCGCTGGCTTGGCGTGCGCATTCCTTGTTTTGCCGCCGCCCTCGACCCGCTTGGCCTTGACCTTCCGTCCATGGCAAAAGCCGGCGTGGAGATATTGAATCTTTCCCCGTCCTACCACACGGCGCAGCAAGTGGACATGGCGGAAATACGCCGCCGCGCCCCGGACGCGGCAATTTACCTGGAGCTGACCCACTCCGCCGCAAACGTCGGGAAAGTGCCGGGCGCCTATGACACGGCGCTTTTTCTGCGGACGACCGACGAACAATTTTATACGGCGGCGCACCTGGCCTACGCGCGCGGGGCTGACGGAGTTTCAACCTTCAATTTTGCCTATTTTCGCGAGTTTGGCGCGCCCGGACGCGGACCGTTCAACGAACCTCCGTTTCATATTTTCACGCGCATTCGCGATCGCAAATGGCTCGCCGCGCGGCCCCAGCATTGGTTCCTCTCCGCCGGTGCTTCCTGGGCCGATCACCTCGGTCATCCCCGGACGCTGCCCAAAAAAATGAAGCCGGGCGGCAAGGCGGCCTTTACACTCGACCTCGCCCCTCCCGACGGCGGGTGGAAAAAAGGCGGGCGCCTGCGGGTGCGCGCCCGTGATGACCTGGGCAGCGGAAGATGGGGCGCCAAACTGAATGGTGAAACGCTGGGCGCGACGCCTGACCGTTCCGCCCCTTACAAGACACGCTACGACGCCGCCCACCTGCCGGCGGACGAAAAAATGCGCGCATGGCTGGTGCCGCCGACGCTTTTGCTGGACGGTCCGAACACCCTTGATATTGTTTATGAAAACGGGCGAGGCGAAGCGGTGCTTATATATATTGACCTCGGCGTATCGTGAACAACCGGACCCGAAAAATCTTTCCCACCATGAAACTGAACAAACAAACAAACGCGGCTGAAATTGTCGAACGGACCGGGCTGGTCTGCATCATCCGCATGGACGATCTTGAGACGGTGCGCGCCATCGCAGGCGCCCTTTACAAGGGCGGCGTGCGCTGTTTTGAAATTCCGCTGACCGCCGGCAACGCGGCCGAAATCATCAAAGACTTGTCCAAACGGCTTCCCGGGAACGCCGTGATCGGCGCGGGCACGGTCCTGACGCCGGAGGATGCGGAGCGCATTATTGACGCGGGGGCCTGTTTCATTGTCAGTCCGCACTTTGTCCCCGGCATTGCAACCGTGTGCAAGGCCCGCGGCGTTGCGCTCATACCGGGCGCGTTTTCCCCGCAGGAAGTCTTCACGGCATGGAAGGCCGGCGCGGACATCGTGAAGGTTTTTTCCATCCGTCCGCTCGGCGCGGCCTATCTGGGCGACCTCTCCGGGCCGTATCCGGGCATCAAGCTCATGCCCACGGGCGGGATAAGCATCCAGAACGCCACGGATTTCATCGAAGCCGGCGCGTGCGCCGTCACGATAGGGCGTGACATCCTCGGGAAAGGGCCTTGGGCTGGAAAGGCCCTTGATGACATCACCGCGAGGGCCCGCGATCTCGTCGCAAGGATATTGGAGAAAAAAACAAAACAAAAACACGGCAGTCAACACAACCAGACATGAGCAAGACAGTGATATTATTCGGCGAGTTGATGATTCGCCTGAACACCGAGGGGTTCTCGCGTTTTGTTCAGGCTGATCGTTTCAATATATATTACACCGGCGCCGAGGCCAATGCCGGCGCCGCCCTGGCGGGGTGGGGATATGAGGCGCGGCTGGTCTCCCGTGTGCCGACCCATGACTTGGGGCAGGCCTGCGTGAATTACATGCGCCGCTACGGGCTTGACACCCGCTTTGTGCAGCGCGCGGGGGAGAAGCTCGGCATCCTCTATGTCGAAAACGGGGCGAGCCAGCGGCAGTCCAAGGTCATCTACGACCGCGGCGGCTCGGCCTTCGCCACGTTTAGCGACGAGGCGCTGGACTGGAATGATGTGTTTCGCGGCGCGCGCTGGCTGCATTTTTCCGGGACGGCCCCCGCCCTCGCCCCCCGGCTTGTGCCCGTGCTCAAGCGGGCCTGCGCGGCGGCCAAGTCGAACGGTGTCACCATTGGTTGCGACCTGAATTTTCGCAGGAAACTCTGGAGCCAGGAGGAAGCGGGCCGGGTGATGACCGAATTGATGGAGTTTATTGACGTGCTGATTTGCAATGAGGAGGATGCCGGGATGGTGTTTGGCATAAAAGCACGGGGCGATAGCGTAACCAGCGGACATCTGGACAGGGACGGCTACGGGGACGTGGCGCGGCAGTTGCAGGAGCGGTTTGGCCTGTCGCATGTCGCCATCACCCTTCGCGAAAGTCTCTCGGCCACCATGAACAACTGGTCGGCCTTGCTTTATACAAAAACCGAATGTGTGTTCGGGAAAAAATACGCCATCCATATCGTGGATCGCGTGGGCGGCGGGGACTCCTTCGCGGCCGGCCTCATTTATGGCCTGTGCGAGGGCTGGGACACGGCTCGCGTGGTGGACTTCGCGGTTGCCGCCTCCTGCCTCAAGCACACCATCCCCGGGGATTTTAATCTGGTGACGCTTGATGAAGTCAAAACGCTCATGGCCGGGGACGGCTCGGGCCGCATCCAACGCTAAGCGAATGCCCCCATGCCCGCCTCTGACAGAAAAAAGGCGCTCGATGCGCTCACCTCGTGGATAAGGTCCCCGTCCACGCGGCCCGTGGTGCGCATTTTGGAAGGCAAGCGTCCGGAACGTTCTCAGCGCCTGTATTTTAAAGAGGTTCCACGGCTCGTCATCGCGCTTGAGGGCACGGGGTGTTATATCACCATTGAGCACGGCCGCGAAATGATGTTCGATCTGGCGCCGGGACAGGTGCTTTATCTGGCCCCCTGCACGTGGAGCTGCGTGCTTCCGCAAATGCCCTATCGCTCGCTCGCGATCACCTTCCGCTCGGACTCGACCCGCGTGACCATCCACTCGCGCCAGGCGCTGCGCAAAAACGGCACCATCCCCTGGCGCTACCTGGCGGAGTGGCAGACATCGGCCTCGCTCGGCGCGCGCGGCGAGCACCTGCTGAGACTGTTCGAGGACTCCACGCCGCCGCGGCTGGGCGAGCGCATGTATAATATGATTGCCGAGGTGCTCGTCTCCGAGGTTGCCGGCCTGATCGAGGATGCCCCGGAGCTGGGCCGCTCGCACGACACCATCCTCTGGCACTCGCTGTGCGACTATATTTCCGCGCACTGGTCCGACCCGTTGCTCAGCCGCGAGCAGGCCGCCGCCTTTTTCAACCGGCACCCCAACCACATCTCCCGGTTCTTCCACCAGCACACCCGGCAGAACTTCCGCGCCTACGTGAATGAAATCCGGCTGAAACGCAGCGTGCAATTCCTGGCGGACATGCGCTACAACGTGACGGACGCCGCCAACCTTTGCGGGTTCACCGATCTTCAATATTTCATACGCTGTTTTCGCAAACGCTTCGGGCTTACCCCCGGCGAATACCGCAAGCAACGCATACAGTAGCCCGCCCCGGGCGCCATTCATTAAAATCATTATATATTATGAAATCCTCCAACCATCCCTCCCTTCCCGGCAACCAAGGCCGCCGCTCCTTTATATTAAAATTACTGGCGGGTCTGGTTGTGGCCGGCCTTGCCGCCAAAGGTCTGCGCGCCCGGGCGCCGTCCACGCCCGATGCGCGGGACCATGCGGATGAATCCGATAACGTGGAAATCGACTGGCTGGATGATTTGTCCGATCCGGGCTGGCCCTGCTGAGGCATCGCTTTGCCGGCCGGGAGGGTGGAAACGTTATATTTTTCACCTTTTGATTATTTTATTCCCGTTTTCCATCCTGCTTTTTCGAGTTCCTCATGGGACGCGAAACCAATCTTCCCTCCGGTCAACCCAATCAGCCCGAACCCGATGAACATAAAACCCTCCGCCCTCCTCCCACTCCTGCCCCTGCTTTTCGCGGCGGCGCCGCTGGCGCCGTCCGCCGTGCGCCCCGGCACGCCGTTCGGCGACCACGCGGTGCTTCAGTCCGGCATGAAAGTCCCCGTGTGGGGCAACGCCGACCCTGGAGAAAGCGTGACCGTCTCCTTTTCAGGGCAGCGCAAGGAGACGCAGGCCGACACACGCGGCAGATGGCGCGTCGAGCTTGATCCCATGCCCGCGGGCAAAAGCGGCGATCTGCGCATCGGAGACAAAGCCTTTTCCGACGTGGTGACCGGCGAGGTGTGGTTTGTGGGCGGGCAGTCAAACGCCGCCCTGTCGCTCAAGCGCGCCGTCACCGACGCCGACGCGGAAATCGCCCAGGCAAATCACCCGCAAATCCGCGTATGGACCTCGAAGGTCATCGTCTCGAAAACTCCGAGATCGCTTGGCGGCGGCTCGTGGAGCGTATGCACGCCGGAAAATGCGGGCAATTTCACCGGGATGGGTTATATCTTCGCCCGGGAGCTTTCCGCCGCGCGCGGCAATGTGCCCGTCGGCATCATCAGTTGCAATCGCGGCGGCGCGCCGATTTTCAGCATGATAAGCCCCGCCGCCTTTGAGAAAAACCCGTTCGCAGCGGAGGTGGAGGCGCATTTCGCGCCGCTGGCGGCCCGTTCCCCGAAAAACGCCTTCATGAGCAAAGGCGCGCTTTGGAACGGCATGATCCGCCCGCTGACCGCCCACGCCGCCTACGCCATGCGCGGCGTGCTGTGGAACCAAGGCGAGGCCGACGTGCGCGTGTGCCACGCCTACGAGTCGTTGTTCGCCAGCCTCGTGCAATGCTGGCGCGCGCAGTGGAAGCGCGACGACCTGCCCTTCTATGTCGTGCAACTGGCCAACATCTCCGACAAGGGCAGCCACGAGCCCGCCGGCAGCGACAAGTGGCCGCTCATGCGCGAGGCGCAGGAAGGCGCGCGCCGCATTCCAAACGTGTGGGTGAGCGTGGGCATTGACATCGGCTGCCTGGACGAGACGCCGAACACCGCGCGCCATCCGGCGAACAAGCGCGAGCTGGGCCGCCGTCTCGCGCTGCTGGCACGGGCGCACACCTATGGAGAAAGCGACTTGCCCGGCGGCCTGGCCGACTCGCCCTTTTTCCAAAAGGCGGTGGTCAAGGCCGGGCGGGTCGTCTGCCACTTCGATGCCTCGGCCAAGGGATTGAAGACCCGCGATGGCGGCGCGCCCGGTGGTTTTGAAATCGCCGGCGCCGATGGCAAATTCACGCCCGCCGTCGCGGTGATCGAGGGCGAAACCATCGCGCTGGCCTCTCCCTCGGTGAAAGCGCCCAGGGCGGCCCGCTACGCTTGGAACAACACCTGCGAGGGTGCCAACGTGATCAACGCCGCCGGTCTTCCCCTCGCGCCCTTCCGCACCGTTTCCCGCTGAGCAGATTCCGCGCACCGCCTGCCGGCGTCGGCGCATGTTAGATTTCTCCCCGTTTGGTTAGTTTATTCTCGTTCCTGAAACCGTCCCTCTGCGCTCTCATCGATTTTGGGCTTGTTTCTCCTCCTGCCTTAACCCTGCCCAACCCAAAAATTTCACTCTCGACGCCTGTTTCCCGTCACTTTCCATCTTATGAAACGCTTGCTCCTCATCCCCGCCACGTCCAGCCGCACCCGCATCGCGCTGGTTTTGCCCGTCCTCCTCGCCAGCGCCTGTTGCACCGGCTTGCTCGCGCAGTCCGCCCCGACCGCGTCCGCCCGGCCCGCGCCTGACGCGCCGCGTATTGCGGTGCAAACGGCGCAGGCGGAATCCGGGGAGGAAATTGTCCTGCTCAGCCCCTTCGAAGTCCGCACCGAGCGCGACGAAGGTTTCGTCGCCGCCTCATCCCTTGCCGGCGGACGCCTCGGCGGCGACCTCAGGGACACCCCGGTCGCCTACTCCGTGCTTACCCGCGAATTCATCGAGGCGCTCGGCCTCACCGACATGAACGACATGTCCGAGTGGCTGCCCAACAGCACCGACAACCGCGGCTCGGGCGAGTTGGAATGGTCCGCAAACGACTACGCCATCCAGTCGCGCGGCGTGAGCGCGAACAAGCCCCAGCGCGACTTCTTCCCCTACAATTTTAACTTCGACAGCTACAACATCGAGCGCCTCGACATCGGGCGCGGGCCGAACTCCATTCTCTTCGGCAGCAGCGGCTACGGCAGCACGCCGAACATCGTCTCCAAGCGCGCCCGCACCGGCAGGCGGTTCACCACCACCAGCCTCTCTTACGGCTCGTGGGACAACTTCCGCGTCACCTTCGACCACAACCAGCCGCTTGGCCGCAGCTTCGCCCTCCGCCTCAACGCCCTTCTGCTCGACCGCGAGGGCTGGCAGGACCGCGACTTCGAGAAACGCAAGGCCGTCACCCTCGCCGCCGTCTGGAAACCCGCCCGCCGCACCGAAGTCCGCTTCGAGGCCGAAACCGGCAAAAAGGACAAGGCCGCCGTGATGGCCAATTTCGACGACTACTTCAGCGCCTGGAACGGCACCGCCGTCTATGCCGCGCAAGCCTCGGCCAACGCCGCCGCCGGCATCGCCCGCCAAGGCGCCAACACCATCGTCTTCACGCCGCGCAGCGGTTCGGGTTTCCTCGCCAACTATTACGGCTGGGCGCGCACCGTCGGCGGCAACGCATCCGCCTCCTACACCGCCGGCGGCCAGATCGTCGCGGGCCTGCCCGCCAACATCCAGAACTACCCCATCCTGAACCAGCTCAACCTGCCTGCCAACCTCTACGACATCGCCGTCGCCCACTCCAATTTTCGCATCCCCGACCGCTCGTTCACCACCACCGTGGACACCCCGCTCTACTCGGAAAACTACAGCAACTTCACGCTTTCCATCACCCGGCAGTTCGGACGCCGCCTCTTCGCCGAGGCCGCCGTGAATTACGCGACCTTGGAAAACGAGGGCGATGTCATGACCAGCCGGAGCCTCAACAACATCTACATAGACGTGAACCAGAAGCTCCCCAACGGCGACTGGAACACCAACTTCCTCGAACCCTACGTCGAGGGCATCTCCTATCCCATCATCAGGAACAACAGAATTCTCAACGCCCGCCTCTCCCTCGCCTGCGTGCTCGACAACACCCGCCTCGGCAGCTTCCGCCTCAATTTCCTCGGCGGTTACTCGCGCACCGACTTCAGGCAGGACTTCTACACCTACGCCCTCGAGGACAACGCCGACCACCGCTACTGGCCCTCCGAAAAACAGGTGCGCTTCCGCTATTACCTCCACACCGATGACCATCGCCCCTACGACACCTCCACCCGCGAATGGCTCTATCTGGACACCACCGGCGGCACGCCCCGCACCGTGACGGCTTCGCGCATGAGGGACTTTTCCTCCCAAAACTCCAACAACCGCGCGCTCACCGAATACGACTACCTTCAGCTCGCCCTCGACGCCAAATTCTTCAAAAAACGCCTCAACCTTCTCGCCGCCGTCCGCCGCGATGGCTACCAGATAAGCCAGCGCGCCACCATCGCCCAGTTCGACTACCCCGAGGATTGGGACGGCAAGAGCCTCACCTACAAGC
>JAITDF010000698.1 GCA_031282705.1 Opitutaceae bacterium
ACGGTGTAGGTTTTGGCATGCGCGGCGGGGGGCGCGCCGTGGACGAGGGTGAGGGTCGCGTTGGTTGGGAGCGCGGTGCCGGTTGGCGCGATGGCGGCGGAGGAGGCGGCTTGGGTGACGATGATGTTGAGCGGGGCGGCGGCGGCACTGGCGGCGACGGCACCGGCGGCGGCGGGGCCGTCTGGCAAGCGGGACGCCCGCCCCACTATTTCGGCGGCGGCGATGGTGACGTTCGCGGTGCGCGGGGCGCCGGTGGTGTTCGCGCTCGCGGCGCGGATGGTGATGGTCGCGGGCGCGCCGGTGGCGGTGCCGGCGGCGGGCGCGGGGGCGGCGAGCCAGGGCGCGCCGGTTTCGGGTTGCACGGTGTAGGCGACATTTCCGGTGACGGTGAAGTTGCCGGCGGAATCCGCCGGCTGCGCGAGCGTGAGGAAGGTGCGGCTGGCGTCGAGCCACGGCGGGGGCGGCGTGGTGTCCGTCACGGTGATTGTCAGCGCGGGGTCGATGCCGGCGTCCATGTCGAAGGTGATGGTCCGCGTGCCGGTGGCGAGGGTGGCGAGGTATTCTTTTTTGATGACGCAGGTGTCGCCGGCGCCGGCGACGGTGTAGTCGGTGCCGGCGGCGAGCGTGGCGGCGCCGTTTTTCAACGCGGTGAGCGCGCAGGCGCCGGGGGCGAGCGTGACGGTGATGTCGGCGTGGGCGGCGGCGGCGGGGTTTTTGTCGAAATTCGCGGTGGCGGGGTTGATGGAGGCGGCGGGGGGCGCGGGGGAAATGGCGATGGAGAGGTCGAGCGTGTCGTCGCCTTTGGCGTTTGCCGCCTTGGCGGTGAAGGTTGTGGTTTGCGCTGTTGTCGGCGTGCCGGAAATCACGCCGGCGGACGAGAGGGTCAGGCCGGCGGGGAGGGCGCCGGCGCCGGCGATGCTCCATGTGATGGGTGTGTTTCCTATTGCCTGGAGGGTCTGGCTGTAGGGTGCGCCGGCGGCGCCGGCGGGGAGAGCGGGCGTGGTGATGACGGGGGTGGTGGCGTAGGGGTTGCCGGCGCGGTTGGGGCTGTAGTCCGGCCACTGCGACTGGCGGGTGGTGAGACGGGTGTCGCCGGTGCCGCCGAAGTTGTTCATGACGGTGACGTCGTAGGCGGCGGCGTGGGGATGCGATTCAGAAAATCGTCGAACAGTTTTTCAATCAACGGGTTTTGTCGTTAACGGCAATGTTCAGCCGGGATGGCCCGCAAAGCTGCGGAAACATGGCTTGGAGCGCCGTTGGGTGGCGGGGGCTTGTGTTTTCATGGGCAAAAATGGGCGGACGATTTTCTTGCGGAAAGCCGGAAAAATGCGGAGGGGGGCGCGGGAGGGATGCAAGTGGCTTTTCGGCGGCGCTTTTGCGGCGCTTCTGTTTGAAGCCGGCATCCCTCAACCCAACGGCAGCAGGCCCTGACCGCCGCCGGCACCGGCGTCCGGCTCGCCGTCGCCATGCCGCGCCGCGTCGCCGCGCGGAGCGACGCAGCCGGCGTGGTCGTTCGCGACAGGGTTGACCGCCGGGCCGACGGCGGTGGCCGCAAGGTCGTCCGCCCGCCACGGCACGCACAACCCCGCCAGCGCGCCGGCGCCGGCAAGGCCGAGCCAGGCGCGCGCGGCCTCGTCCGACAGGATGACCGGCATCCGCTCGTGGATGACCGCCATCAACGCATTCGCCCCGGTTGTCATGATGACGAAGGCCGGCGCGGCAGCGCCCGCCGGCGCCGGAGCCGCCGGTGCGGCAGCCGCCGGCTCCTCGAAAAACCCCGCCAGCCACATCGGCCCGTCGTCGCGCCGACGGATGAAATACGGCCCGCCCGCCGCCCTTGCGCCGCCGCCGGCGCCGGCGACGCGCCGCCACTCGAAAAAACCGTCCGCCGGGATGACGCAGCGGCGATATTGCAAACTGGAGCGGAAAGATGGTTTTTGCCAGGCGGACTCGGCGCGCGCGTTGATGAGCAGGCGCTGTTTTCCCCCGTCCGCCGGGCGCAGCGTGATGCCCCAGCGCATCAGCGATGCTTCGATTTGCCGGTTGCCTCGCGGTCCGCGGCGAACGACGGGCATGGACTGCGTCGGCGCGACATTATAGCGCGGCCGCCATTTCTGTTCATAGTCGTCGTCCGGCATATCCGCGCCCAAGCGCGACAAAGCCCGGGCCGCGCCCGCCGGATCGCGCAAAGTGTAACGTCCGCACATCAGCCGCGCCTCCGGGCGCCCGTGGCGGCATCAGCCTTTTTCATCGCAACCGTTTTTGGCATTTCGACAACAAACAAACGCCGCCGGGCTCCCGCAATCACTTTTACTTTTCCCGCATGGCTCTTTGATTTCGGGGACGACGCCTCCTTGTCGCCAGAGGCTTCAAATTCCGCTTTTCGATTATGCGACGGAGGACGCCTTTCTGTCATGTCAGATCCCTGCCCCTGCCTTGTTCACTGATGTTGCGCAGAAGAGGACTTGAGGCGGATCCGGGGAGCGCACGCGTTTCGCGCGCCGTGTCCGGCGTCCCGCCGGACACGGCTGGGCACGGCTCGACCGAAGATACGGCATTTCAACAAGCTCGGAACCGGGTGGATTTCATCCGGCTGGTGAGGCGCTGATGCCAGCCGATGTCCCGCCACATGCCGCGGAATTGAGGGCCGCAGAAATTTGATGTGCACATGCAACACCACCTTCCAGTGGCAAGCGCCGTCTCGACGCCGTGGGCGCACCCTTCCTTCACCCAGCCCCAATCCAACAACGGCCAGTCCTTATAATCAACAATGCTCCAGCCCTCGGTTGTCATCAATGGACGTTTCGCGATGCCCGCGGCCCTGGCGGTGCATTCGATGATATCGGACAAGACACCCAGCCAGTATCGGGAATCCGCGCGATAGAGTTTCTCGCCATGTGCCGCCAGATTGTCGAAGCCTTTTGGATCAAAGGGCTCGTATGCGTAACCAATCCGCCTGTTGAATTCGTCAGTGTTGGCGCTCGCCATCCAGAGATGCGGCTCAAGAAAATCGAAGGCCGAGACATCGGTTTCTCCATGGCGCCACGGCCTGGCGTTCGTGGATACGGTCAGTGGCACCAGCGGATATTGCTCGCGCACGAGTTTGAGCGCGCCATTGAGCCATGCCATCGACGGCGGCGAATCCCACTCGTTCCGCTGGTAAGGCGGAGGATTATGAAAAACCGGCGCCCATGCCGCGCTTGTCCACTCGTTGCACAAATCCACGTATAATAAAGTGTCAATCATCCCTTCGGCATGGATTCGATTCAAGACATCCAGCCAGGCCGCCGCGTGTTTGGCCGGCCCGGTGATGTGCATGCGCATGTTGTCTGCATCACGGCGAAACCAGGTGGAAAGTCCCGCTTTGATCCCCCGTTTTGCACAGGCGGCAAGAAATTCGATTAATGCGGGCCCCGGCCGCACGCGCGTTCTTGCGGGAGCGCCCCAATCCACCGTGTTCCAGCAGGGCGGCAGCTCCCATTCCCGGGAAAAGTCTTTCGACACAAGATGCGGATAGGCGTCTATGCGGACCGCTTCGTATCCGCGCTCAAGCAGCGCGTCCAGCGCCTGCCCCCAATCTTCATAGCCCGCGCCCGGCCACCGGCGCTCAAGCCAGGAAAAATCCCACATGGCAATGGGTATGACATGGGAGGTTGCAAGCAGAGGCATGGATGTTTTGTTCATGACGGGAGACGCGCGATTGCATTGCAAACCTGCGGGCCGGCCAGGGGCCGGGGAAACCGCGCCGGCAATGCGTTGTTGCGCAATACATCCGCATACCAGCGCGCACTCAGTTTCGGGGTGCGCCGCTGCGTGGCATAATCCGTGTGCACAATGCCAAAACGGACACTGTAGCCCGCGCCCCATTCGAAATTGTCCATGAAGGACCAGAGAAAATAGCCGCGAATCGGCATCCCCGCCCCGATCGCCCGGTGCGTCGCGAGAAGATGCTCGTGCAATTGCGTTTGCCTGTGCAGGTCCAATATCTCGCCATCGACAACCGTGTCATCATTATAGCCAAAGCCGTTTTCGGTTATATACAGTTGCTTCTCCCCGAAAATCCCGGCCATGAAACGGGCGCCCCAATATATGGCCTGCGGGGTCAGCTCATGCCATGCGCAGTCGGTCTTCGGATAAGACCGGGAAAAAGGCAGCCGCCCGGCGGTCGTGCCGCCGGGCGCGGCGGCCGGCGCGGTCGGAGCGTGCCCCGCCCGGACAAAAAAGCCGGCGTAGATGTTAAGTCCGATAAAATCAGTGGGAAGCGCGATAAGATCAAAATCCCCGGGCATTGCCGCCGGTTTTCCCGATTGGTTGAACAACCGGAGATATCTGTCTGTATAGGCACGATTATAAATGGGATCATGCACCCGGATATTGTCATCAATAAAGACCTCCCGTGCCGCGGCGACATCCTCTGGATTCTCCGGTCGCAACGGGATGGGGATGGCGGGATTGTTGACGAGGCCGACTTTGCTTTGCGGCGCGCCGTGCTCGCGCACGGCCCGCACCCCGTGCCCGTGGCATAGCAGCGCGTGATGGTAGGTTTGATTGACCACGGCTTCCGGTTCGCGCAATCCGGGGGCGTTGCGCCCGATGCCATAGGCATTGCGGGTGAATGCAATGATTTCATTGAGCGTGAACCAATTGGATATCCGGTCGCCCAGCGCCCGGACAATGGTGTCGGCATAGCGCGCAAACGCATCAACGGTGCGCCGGGAGCGCCAGCCGCCGAAATGCGCCTCAAGCGAATGGGGCAGGTCCCAATGAAACATCGTCACCCAGGGCGTGATTCCGTTGTCCGCCATCGAGTCCAGGAGGCACTTGTAATAATCGAGCCCGGGTTGATTGATGGCGCCGTCGCCATCGGGAATGATGCGCGGCCAGGCCAGCGAAAGCCGGTAATGCCTTATGCCCAGGTCGCGCATGAGCGCGAAATCGTCGCGGAAGCGGTGATAGTGGTCGCAGGCCGCCGCCGGCGTGTCCCCGTTGAGTATTTTGCCCGGCGTTGCGGCGAAGCGGTCCCACACGGATTCGCCTTTGCCGTCGGCGGTGGCCGCCCCTTCTATTTGCGGGGCGGAGGCGGCCACCCCCCAGACGAAATCCTTCGGAAACTCCTCCGCGCCATTTTTGTTTCCGGCATCTCCCGCCCGCTGGATTGACGGATCGTGCCCGAAACGGACGGACCGCGGAGGCAGCATCTTTTGGGCGGCCTCGCTCAAAATGGCCTCCATGTTCTTCACGACCACCGTGTCCCCGCCGGACGCCTCAAGGGTCTTTAAATGTTCCGGGGCGATGTTTCCAATGGGGAATTGCGTGCTCAGGCGTTCCACCAAATCGGCATGAGGCCTTGCCATTCCGGCAGTGCATATGAATGAACCGCCGCCGGCCACTCTCTCCAGCACGGCATCCAGCATGCGCATCCGCGTTTCCGTGGGCTCGGAAAGACGGGCCTGCTCGCTCCGCCCGTCGCGCCACTTGATTTCGTATTTTTTCAAGTGGGTCCAAATGATCTCCGCTTTTTCCGCATCCAGCCTGACCGTGGCATCACGCGCCTCGGCGCATGCGTGGGACAGACAGGCATGCAGACGCGTGCCGGAGTCCAGTTCCGCACAAAAAACCGCCGTGTCGAACGACTCGATTTGCTGCGCGCGCCAAAGCGAGGCATCGAGCGAGGCAACCGACGCCATCCCATCCCCGGATGACGCGGACCAGTAGAGCGCAAGATTGATAAAATGCGCAAAGGCATTGCTCGCCGGGGAATCAAATGCAGTGAGTCCCGCCCCCAAACGCATGCGCCCGGCCCAGCCATTGCGCGCATAATAGCTTCGTCCGCGCGGCCAGAGTCCCAGCACGGACACGGCGCGCAATTTTCCAAACTCTCCGCGGACAAGGCGCCGCTTGAGCATCTGCGCATCGGGCCTGTATAAATCCTGGAACGCCACCGCCACGGTTTTTCCCGTGTCCGCCTCCGCCCGGATGATCCGGTCCACTTCGTCCGTCGTCACGGCCAGGGGTTTCTCGACAAAAACGTGCGCCCCCGCCCGCAATGCCTCGATCGCCAGCGGTGCGTGATACGGTATCCCGGCGGGGATCATGCACAGGTCCGTCCTTTCTTTCCAGTCGGCCCACATTTCCCCCGTCGTCGCGTAAATGGAGCACCCCAGGGAGCGCAGGCGGGAACAGACAAAGGCCTCCTCCTGCTGGTTGATCACGGTGGCGGCGGCCAGTTTCACCCTGCCCTGCGCCACCTGCTCGATTGCGAGCGTCAAGTGGGTGCGGGCATAACCGGACACACCGATGAGAGCTATTGAATGCATGAGATTTTTATTTTTACTGAAAAATAGTTACGAGGAACCCCCAAAAGGTCTTCGGGACATTTTTAGAGTGGATCGAAGCAATCCGGGGAATTGAAAAAAAGAAAAAATAAATCTTGCAATCCTTTTTTTCTCTTTTTTCCTGAAAAATCATGAGCTTCATGGTTGTCGCAAAACACGCAGGCGTTTCCGTGGCCACGGTCTCGCGGGCGCTCAATGCCCCGGAAGTCGTCGCCCCGGAGACCGTGGCGCGCATCAAGCGCGCCATGGTGGAAC
>JAITDF010000718.1 GCA_031282705.1 Opitutaceae bacterium
TCCTTGTCTAGAGCCCAGAGAAATCGCCGCTTGGAACTGGATTACTGACGTAACATCAGCGAGTAAGAGAACGATTTGGCAAACCGCGGGAAACCCGATTTGAGTGTCGCGCGGCCGCCGGAATCTGTCAGAAACAGGGCGCGCAACCTCCAACGATGAGCGAACTCAAAGACCTCATGCAACGCGCCCCCCGTCTTCGCATCGCGGTGGCGGAAAGCATCACGTGCGGACATTTGCAGGCGCGCATCGGGGGCGTTTCCGGCGCGTCCCGGTTTTTTCTGGGCGGCATCACGGCCTACTCCCTCGAACAAAAAATCCGGCATCTCGGCGTGCGGCGGGACATCGCGGAGCCGGTGAACTGCGTGTCGGAGGAGGTGGCGCGGGCGATGGCGCGCGGGGCGTGCGGCTTGTTTGGCTGCGGGCTCGCGCTGGCGACGACCGGCTACGCGGAGCCGTGCGCGGCGCGGGGCGTGCCGCAGCCGTTCGCGTGGTGGGCGCTGGCGCATCGCGCGGGCGGGGGCGGCGGATTTGTTTTCTCCAGCGCGCGCGTGGATTGCCCGGGCATGGGGCGCGCGGCGGTGCAGCGCCGCGTGGCGGCGGCGGCGTTCGATGCGCTGCTCGCCCACCTGCGCCAGGCGGACCGGGCTCAAAACCAAGGGACGGGGCGGGAATGAATTTCGGCTGCGGGCCTTTTGCGGGCCTTTTTGCGGGCCGCCGTCCGCGAAGCCCGGCATGGCGCTTTCCTCTTTATTCTTTATCTTTCCTCTTTCTCTTTCTCCCTGCCCGTCCCCGTTCGCCCCTGACGGAAGATAAAGATAAGATAAAGAGAAAGATAAATAGGAAAGAAGAAAGACGGGGGCTTTTGTCCGTCACCATTTCCCCTTTCCCCGTCCGCCATACTTGCCGCCGGTTGCGGGCCTCCGGCCCGGAAGCAGGTTTGGAAACCTGCGCTACGTCACGCCGCCGCACCGTCAGCCGGCCGTGGCGCGGGCGGCCTGACGTACCGCAGACCTCCAAGTCTGCTTCAACGCTCACGATTGGTCGCGGGCTTGTTTTCGGGAATGCAATTGGGGACAGGTAAAATACGAACGCTTTAAAACTTAAACTGCCGGCGAAACCGGCTTGCTGCCGTCCCTTCGGGGCTTGGGTTTTTATCAACGTTTTCCGTGGATTCCTCGCTGCGCCCGTCACCTACGGCTAAACGCTGCCGCCCCTCCGGGGCTGACCATCGCCGCTCCGAGGCTTCACTGTTTCATCGAAAATAGACAGGCAATAGTGAGATCAAGGAGAACATGAGGGTGAGGGAAGATGAAGGCTCATGGAAGGAGGCGCGATGAGGGCGACGAACCTCTTTTTCCGTCCTCCGTCCTTTCTTTCCCCCCCCTCAATCTTCGACCCACACGCCGTCGATGAGCAGGTTGTGGCGGGCGGTTTGGTTGCCGCGCTCGTTGCGGTGGATTTGCCCCACCACCAGCTCCACCGCGGCCCGGCCCACCACCTCGGGAAGCTGGTTGACGCCCCACAAGTTCCGCGCCTCGCCGCCCAGCGTGAGCCAGGCGACGCGAGGCAGGCGGCTGACAGTTTCGAGCCACGAGCCGATCAGCGCCTCGCCGGTGATAAGCGCGTCCGGACGCTTCTCGCGCAACCAGTGCTTGAGTGTTTCCCTTCCGCCGGACTTCAGCACGAGCGGGCGGAGGCGGTGCGCGGCGGGCCAGTGGAGCTGCCGCTCCAGAAAGCCGCCATACCACTTGCCGTTGATCCGCGCGTTGCCCGCCTGGGTGCACACGAACCCGATGCGCTCGTGGCCCTTTGCCCGCAACCGGTCGCAGGCCAGCTGGATTCCCTGAAAGTGATTGTGGGCGACACGGTGCATCGGCGGCGTTTGCAGGCTCGTCCCGATGGTGACCGCGGAAAATCCGCGCAGGTCAAAGTCATACCGCATCGCCGTCTCGGGCACGGGCGGGAAGATGATGCCCCACGAGTCGCGGGCGCTGAGAATCTGCCGCAGGCGCGCCGGGGTGACGCCGTCGGCCTCCGGCTGCCACACCTCCACGCCATAGCCCAGTTCCGCCGCGCGCTGGCGGGCGCCCGCGAGATGCTTGTCCCACCACGGCACGCTCACCTCCGCCGCGCCGCGCGGCCAGAGGTCGATCCATGCGATGCAAAAAGGATCGCGCCGCCGCCGGTGCGAGTGCAGCTGGGACATGAGCGCCGCGACCATGGGATGCGGCGCGTAGCCGAGTTTTTCGGCGATCGCCTTGATCTCGGCGCAGCGTTTTTGCGGAATCGACGGGTCATTGCGCAGCGCGCGCGAGACGGTTGACCGCGCGACTCCGGCCTTGCGGGCGACATCAAGCATGGTGACGCGATCCGGGTTCATGGGAACCTGTCCGTATAACTTTGAAGTTGGCAGGGAAGACTCATAAGGAAGGCTCGTGAAAAACGGGCAGCCAAGATCATAGCATGAGAAAAGAAGCCGCGGAAGAAAAAGCAGGGGGGCAGGCGAAAGAGGAAATGCCCCGCCGCCGTGCGCAACGAGACCGCGGGATTCACAAGTGGAGCCGTTGATTGCGCACGGCGTTGCAGGGGTTTCGCTCGCGAAACCGCGCAGGCAGGACGGGGCGAACGTCCAATTCACGGGCTTCGCAAGCGAATCCCCGCTATGAGGATAATCAAGTCAAGGGGAAAATTAGCGGTGTTGGTATATTATTATGGCATGGTGTGTGGAGGCATGGCGGGGGATTGATCCGTATGCGCGGGTGCCAAAACGCAGCGAATGGTTTTCGGCCTGGGACGGCCTGCTTACGGGTGAATGGAACGACTGGAGCATTGTGATTTAACCTGTCCCTTAAAAGAACTCGCGGCGTTTTCGATGGGGGGCTGCGTCTGCTGGGGATACGGCAGCAGCGCTCGGACTTGGGGTGTCCGTGGCAAAACGGGCGCGTGAAGCGTTTTTTTCTGACGCTCAAACAAAAGCTCGACGCATGGGAAGTCGCCGACGCGGACATGCTGGGGCGGGCGCCGGGGGATTTTTCGTTTTGGCATAACTGCGTGCGTCCGCACCAGCATCTGGACGGGAAACCGCCGATGGAGGCATGGCGGGGGATTGATCCTTATGCACGGGTGCCAAAACGCAGCGAGTGGTTCTCGGCTTGGGACGGCCTGCTTACGGGTGAATGGTACGACTGGGGCTGACGACGGTTTTTGTTCTTTGAAAAATCACTCGTTTGAAAATACCGGCGGTTGCCGTCATGGGGGAGGTGTATCCATCGCCTGCCCTGTGGCGGCGATTTGCGGGTAAAACACGGGGATTGCGGGCGAAAATCATCCCGTTTTTCCCGATGCGTCAGCCTCGCGGACATTCGGACGGGGCAACGGGGCAACCAATCTTATAGCTGTCCACGCGCTGCATGATGGACATTTCAAAAAACGCTCTATCACGTCAGGAGCTTTTTCACTGCAGACATCATTAACCTGCAAAATGCCTTTGCCGCATTCTGGGCATTGGACATGTGTGTTGGACGAAACGGCCAACGCATTTACGACATCTAGCCATTTAGGATTAAAAGCCATATTAGAGTTTTCATTTTTGACCTGTCCCTGCTATGAGGATAATCAGTCAAGGTGGAAATTAGCGGTGTTGATAAATTATTATGGCATGGTGTGTGGAGGCATTGCCCTGGCGGGTTTCCCCGGCTGGGCGGCGGGATGGTTTGCAAACGGTTCCTCTCCTTGAAGCACTCCGGGGCTCCCGGGGCTCAACCTGCTATCCGCGCATGAGGGACCGGCGGGTCCGCACAGCGCACTATGATGTATGCGAAAACAAGGGAGAGGAACGAGGGCGCCCAATCTTATAAAAGGGGCATCAAAAGCCCAAGGGACAGAACGGGCGCCCGCCGTTCCAAAGTTGAAAGACAGGATTATGTCATCAGTGGTGTCATCGGTTGGGTTATGTCATGAGGGGGGGAGGTTATGGGGAGGCGACCGGGACGGGAGGAGGGTGCGCAAGGCGCAGGCCCAGTTGCGCGGGGCTGGCGCGGCCGGTGCGCAGGCGCCACCAGTCCACCACGAACTGCCGGGCCAGGGCCACGAGCAGCTTGCGCCGCCGCGCCGACTGCCCCCGCAGCCGGGCCTGCTGCAACGCCGGCCCGAGGCGTTTGACCGCATGGTAGCCGGGCTGGAAACGCAGGAGCCGCCACGCCGTCTCGATCGCCGCGGTGCGCATCCGGCGGTTGCCGTGCTTGGTGATGGCTCCCTGCCGGTGGCTCGCGCCCGAGGAATGCTCGCCGGGGATCAACCCGGTGTAACTGGCCACCTCGCGGCGGTTTTGGAAACGCCGCCACTCTCCCGCCTCCCGGTCCAGCGTCCCGGCGGTGAGCGCGCCCACGCCCGCGGGCCGCTCCCCGGCGCTCGCCGCCGCCTCGATCAAGGCGGTGAGCGCCGCGATCTGCCGGTCCATTTCCAGCAGCAGCGCCTGCCAGCGCGCCAGCGTTTCATATAAATGCGCGGGCAGTTCGCCGGCCAGCCGGACGAAGGCGCGCGGACGCCACCAGCGCGCGGGCAGGTCAAAGCCGTAATAGCGCGCCGTGCCCAACCCCCGGTTGCCGATGCGCCCGCGATCCTTGACCAGGCTGTCGCGCTGCCGGGTCTGCCCGCGGGACTGCTCCTCGGCCTCGCTGGGCACCCGGATCACGCACAGCGCCTCGGTGTTGCCCGCCAGATGCCGCTCGAGCATCCCGCACAGCGCCAGCGCGTCGCGCCGGTCGGTCTTCACTTTTTTGTGATACTCGTCCCAATCGCGCGGACGCACCACCACGTTTTTGATTCCCAGCGCCACCAGCTTGCGGTGCAGCACATAGCCGAACGCGCCCGCCTCGTAGCAACTGTGCACCTCGCGCGCCTCCGCCCGCTGCGCCACCACCCAGGCCAAGAAACCGGCCGGGGTGAAACGTCGCGCCGGTCGCGGCGAGGCCCCGTCGGCTTGCGCCACCACGGTGTATTGCGTCCAATGCACGTCGATGCCCAGTTTCAGGCATTGCGGCCTGGCCGCGATGCGTTTATCGCCTTGCCGCGCGCCGGCGGAAGGCTTGTTCTTGGTGCTGTTAGAGCCCGTAAAAATATAATGTGGCAAATTAAGGCATCCCCTGCATGATTCCGGACATGAGAGATAAAAAGATTATCGAACAGCTGGAGCGGAAGTTTCGTCGGATGGAGCCCGAGCTGAATG
>JAITDF010000169.1 GCA_031282705.1 Opitutaceae bacterium
CACCGCCCTGCCAAAAGACTGGCTGCCGCGTAACATCAGTCACATATCTCCCATATCTCCCATGCCTCCCATCCACGCCGCCGTTCAGAAATTGGCCGGGACTTCGTGCTGATGGCCGGGGCGGAGCGTCTGCCGGCCCAGCGCGACGCACTCGACCTCGTCGTTTTTATAGAGCTTGAACGGAATCGGCCCCCCGGCATCGGGGCACTCCCAACGCCATTTCCCTATGGAAACGAATTGCAGCGGCACGCCCTTTTCCCAGCTCAACCCCGGGCCCTCGCCGCGAATATGGAGCCTGTTGCCGATGCCGATATACGCGGTGACGATGAGGCGCGTCACGCCATCGCTGGAGATGGCGGCGGATAATTCCGGGGTTTCCGGCGTGTCCTGGTTGAAGTCGTCAGGCGGCGGCAAATCCAATCCGGGCAGCGCCTCCTCCGGCGAAAGCTCGCGGCGCGCGGGACGGCGTTTCGCGGCAAACGGCTGGCGGCTCCTGACGGGCGGCGGCGGCTGGGACGGCTGCTGCTGCTGCGGCTGCTGCTGCGGCTGGGGCGGCGGCGGCGCTGGTTGGGGCTCCGGTGCCGGTGCCGGCGACGCCGGCGGCGGCGATGCCGGCGGCGGTGGCTGCGACGGCGACGGCGATGCCGGCGGCGGCTGCTCCGGCGATGGCGGCTGGGGCTCCGGCGACGGTGGCGGCGTCGGCGTCGGCTGAGGCTCCGGTGCCGCCGGTGGTGTCGCCGGTGACTGCGTCGGCGCTGGCGGCGGTTCCGGCAACGGCGACTCCAGCCGCTCCGGCGTCGGCGGTGGCGGAGATGCTGGCGGCGGCGACTCCGACTCCGGCGGTGGTGGCGGTGGTGGTAGTGGCGGTGGTGGTTGCTCTGGTGGCTGTGACGCTGGCGGCGGCGGCGACTCCGGTGCCGGCGATTCCGGCGGTTTCGGCGACTCCGGCGACTCCGGCTCCAGCGGCCCCGGCGGCGCGGCGGGTTTTATTTTGGATGACCCGTCCCGTCTGGAGGCGGGCCGGGCGTCCAGCCGGGCGTCGAGCCGGGCGAGGGCTTTGTCCACGGCTTGCCCGATGGCGGCGATGGCGGCGGATTGCGCCCCGGCGAATTTCTTTTCAGCCAAGGCCTGGCCGGCGGCGAGCGCGGCGGTCGCGGCGGATGCGGCATCCGTGACGGCAGTCGCGGCGGCAGTCGCGGCGGCGGTGGCGGCGGTGGCGGCGCCCGCGGCGGTCGAGACGGCGTCCGCGGCGGCGGCCAGCGCGTCCTTGACGCCGCCGGCGTGCCGGCGGGCGGCGGTTTCGAGCGCGGCCAGTTCCACGGCGGCGTCGCGGATGGCGGCGAGCGCGGTTTCCAGCCGCTCGGTCTCGGAGGCGCGCAGCGTGTTGATTTCCTGCACGAGGGCCTCGTTCTCGGCGACGGCGACCTCGTTGAGCTGGGTTTTGAAGTCGTTGATTTTTTCCTGGAGGCGCGCGGGGAGCTGGTCGGCGTGCTTGAGCAGGCGCGCGGCGGCCTCGGTGAGGCCGTGCAGGCTGCCGATGGCGATGCCGGCCTGCTCGATGGCGGCGGCGGTGTCGCGGGCGAGCGCGGCGATTTGGTTTTGCCGCTCGATGAGCAGCATCTCCTGCCGCCGGGCATGGTTGAGCAGAAAGGGGATGAGCGCCACGCAGGCGCCGAGGCCGGCGAGGAGGGCGACGGTGGCGAGCGTCGCGGCGTCGAGCGGGGCGGGCGCCTGGGCCGCGATGAGCCAGGCGGCGAGCATGAGCATGGCATCGCCGGCGAAAAACGGCCAGAGGGGGAGCCGGGGGGCCTCGTTGGGCAGGTTCATGGGTTGGGCAGGTTCATGGAAAAGCGGGCATTGGCGCCGTGGGCTGTGTCTTTCTTATTAGTGGCGGCGCCGGCGGCGTTTCACAAGGGCAAAGGCGGGGATGCTGGAGAGGAAAATGGCGTCGCGGCATCCGTTGAAGCCGGTGAGGTCGCGGAACGCGAGAGTGTTTTCCCCGGCGCGGAAGGCGCCGGCGCCGGCGTCCGGCCAGTGCCGCTCGGCGCCAATGGGTGCGACAGGAAGTGATGTCACCGCCTCCCCCCTCTTTCTCTTTCCTCTTTCTCCTGTCAGGCTTCCCGCTTCGCCCGGAACTCCCTGCTCGTGCCCGACAAAAGACGGAAAAACAGGCGGGGGCCTCCTCATTCGACGGCGTCGCCGGCGATGGGGTTTTTGTAGCGTTCGTAGGCTTCGATGATGCGGAGGACGAGCGGGTGGCGGACGATGTCCGCGCCGCTAAAATGATGGATGCCGATGCCGGGGATGTCGCGGAGGATGCGGCTCACTTCCAGCAGGCCGGATTGCTTTGCGCGGGGGAGGTCGATCTGGGTGACGTCGCCGGTGACCACCATGCGGGAGTTCGCCCCGAGGCGGGTGAGGAACATCATCATCTGCTCGGGCGTGGTGTTCTGGGCCTCGTCGAGCACGATGAAGGACCGGGCGAGGGTGCGGCCGCGCATGTAGGCGAGGGGGGCGATCTCGATGATGCCTTTCTCGGTGAGGCGCGCCACCTCGTCGGGGTCGAGCATGTCGTGCATCGCGTCGTAGAGGGGGCGGAGGTAGGGGAGGATTTTTTCGCGGAGGTCGCCGGGCAGGAAGCCGAGCGCCTCGCCGGCCTCGACGGCGGGGCGGGTGAGGATGATGCGCTCGACTTCGTTTTTCAGGAGCGCGGAGATGGCGGCGGCCATGGCGAGGCAGGTCTTGCCGGTGCCGGCGGGGCCGATGCCGATGACGACGGGGTTGGCGCGAATGGACTGGAGGTAGAGTTTCTGGCCGAGGGTCTTGGGGACGATGGTCTTGCGGCGGGTGGCGATGACGAGGGGCTCGGCGAGGAGGGCGCGGAGCTGGTCGAGTTCGCCGCGCGCGATGGCGTCCACAAAGCGGTGGAAATCGGTGGAGTGGATGACGACGCCCTGCGCGCGGGCGTCGTTGAGGATGTTGAAAAGCGCCTCGGCGCGCGCGACGGCGTCGGCGGGGCCGTCGATTTTGAGCCAGTCTTCGCGCGAGGCGAGGGTGACGCCGAGCTGTTTCTCGGCGTGGGCGAGGTTTTCCTCGTGGCCGGCGTAGAGCTGGTGGAGGTGGCGCGGGCTGGGGAAGTGGAGGGTGCGGGCGGGCATGGAGGGTGTTTGGTTTTAACTGATGTTACGTGGAAACGTCCGTTTTCGTCCATCGTCCATCGTCCTTCGTTCTTCTTTCTCTTTCCTCTTTCGTCAGGTGTGGGCCGGGGGAAAGAGGAAAGAGAACGAAGGACGAAGGACGAAGAATGGACGTTTCCGCGTAACATCAGTCAATAAACAAACCTTCAACCCGTCCCGTCAGGGTGTAATTGCGAAAGGTGGCAGCAGGGAAAAAATGGCAAGGGAGGGAGATGGAAAAAACCAAAAAGAAGGCAGGGCAACCCGATGAGAACACTAGGCAATGGCTGGAAAGCCGTCCGGGACTGGTGAGGCGGCTCAAGGAGATGAGACGCATATGCGAGAATGAGCAGCGGGAGCACGAACTGCCCACGAAGGCGGAAGCCATGCTGGTGGAGCAGCTTGATGCAGCAGGCCGGGAGCTGGCCGGCGCATGACTGGAAAACGGGAGGAGCAGGAGCACGCGAAGGCGCGGGCGCAGACACGGATGCGCGAACACAGTAAAAAAACTGCGCGTGTTGACAGTGTTCGGGGAGGCGGGCGCGGCGGAGCGGGTGATGCAAAAGGCAGG
>JAITDF010000210.1 GCA_031282705.1 Opitutaceae bacterium
AGCGAGGAACCCACGGAATCCATCCAGAAAAAAACGAGCCCTGAAAGGGCGGCGGCGAGAAGCCTGACAAGGACGGCGGCGAGGAAAAGGCGGGGGAATGCGATGAGACGGGCGGCGCGCGCTGCCGCCCCTTCGGGGCTTGGGTATTTATTAACGTTTTCCGTGGGTTCCTCGCTGCGCTCGTCACCCACGGCTAAATGCTAACGCCCCTCCGGGGCTGAAACGCTGCGTCTCTTCGGGGCTGAAGAGGTCAATCGCTGTCTCCGCTTCGCGGCGGCGCGATATGAAATACATTCAAAATAGAGGGGAATTATATTATGGGCACTTTGAAAAATCAAAGAACAACATGAAATCATTGAAAAGCCATGCGGAGGCTTTTAGGGACGTAGGGCAAGCGTCCCGCTTGCCAGACGGCGCGCAAAGCGTGCCGCCCAAAAGTGGCGGGAGCATCCTGCTCCCGTCAGGCAAGCGGGACGCTTGCCCTACGCCGCCAAAGCCTCCGCGTGGGACAGGATTTTTCAAAGCGCCCAAAAGTCCGAAGGGCTGTTAGCCGAAGAAAACAGCGTTTACCGCCCCAAATGGCTCCGTTTGGCCGGGCTAACGATGTTAGCCCGCCCCAAAACGGCCGTCCCAAAACGGCTTCGTTTGGCCGGGCGGTTCCCCGCTCTTTTGCGGCGCTTCAAGGGGCGGCGGTTTTCACCGTTCCATCTGGCCGCGGGTGACGCCGAGCTGGTTGAGGAGGCGCAGTTCGCGCCAGAGGGCGGGGCCGGTGATTTCGCCGCGCAGGAGCTGCTGGTAGCGGCGGAGGGTGTGCGCGACTTCCGCCGGCGTTTCGTTGACGAACTCGACGCGGAAGAAGCGCGCGCCCAGGGCGAGGAGGCGCGCGACGGACTCGGCGCCGGTTTGCGCGCGGTTGTTGAAAACGGTGTTGCGGCAGCCGGCGTCGGCTTTCAGCGGAAATTCCGCGCCGGTGCGGTCGCGCAGGCGGACTTCGTGCTTTTCGCAGGGGCGGCCGCAGTCGCGGTAATCTTTTTTCCCCGCGGATAGAAACGCGCAGAACACGCAGTGCTCCATGTGAAACATGGGCATGCGCTGGTGGATCGTCAGGTCGAACCACGCGGGCGGCGCGGCGGAAAGGAGCGCCTCAAGCTGGGCGAGGTTGAGGTCGTAGGAGGCGGTGACGCGTTCGAGGCCGTGGCGCGCGAGGAAATACCCGGCGGCGGGCGGGTTGGCGATGTTGAGGGAGAAGTCGCCGCGCTTGCGGTCGGCGGCGAAGAACGCGAGGTGGTCGGGGTTGCGCACGAGGTAGCCGTCGGCCTCGCACGAGCGCACCTGGCGGAGAATCCATTCCTCGCCGGGTTTGGTGATGCGCGGCGGGGCGACCCAGATGGAGGTTTGCGGGGCGTCCGGCGGGGTGCTTTGCCAGGCGCGGAAGCGGGCGACGGCGTCGCGGTAGTGTTTCGGGTTTTCAAACTCGCAATAAAAGGTCGCGAGGCCCGGAACCGCGAGCGCGGCGTCGAGCTGGACGGGGTCGCGGAGGACGGGGATGATTTCGGGAGACGGGGCGGCGGCGGCGGGAGCGGCGATGGTGGCGGTGGTGCCGGCACCGGCGGTAGCGGGAACGGTGGCGGCGGATTGGGGAGCGCCCGCGTCCCGCGGGCTGACGGGCGGCGTCCCGCCGTCCGCCGTTTGCGCGGGGTTTTTTTGCGAGGGGCGGGGACGCCCCTCGTCTGCACGCGGGACGCGTGCGCTCCCCGGCGCAGGCGGGGCGACGGCACCGGCGGCGGTGTCGTCGTCCGTTTCGTGCAGCGTCCAGCGTCTGGGTTGCGCGCGGAGGGCGTCCAGTCCGGCAATGGCTTCGCGGCGGAGGCGGTTGAGTTCGCTGACGGGAAGCATCACGCCGCCTTCGAGGTGCGTGGCGAGGGCGCCGAGCCTGAAGGGAGTGCCGCCGAGGCGGGCAAACTGGTCGCGGAGGCCCGCCGCGGTGAGCGGGCGGGTTTGCGCGGGCGCGAGCGGCGTCGCGGAATCCACGCGGACGGCGCGGCCTTCGGTGTCGCGGGCGATGAGCGTGAGGGGGGCGCCCGCATGGCCGCGGACTTCGAGGGAGACGGGGCTCGCGCGGCGGATTTTGCCGCCCTCGTAGGTGGCGCGCAGTTCGCGGTCGAGCGCGGGGTCGTTGGTTTTCCAGAGGAGCTGCCCTGGGCGCACGCGGCGGAAGTCGATGTCGCCGCGCCCGAAGCGCAGGGTGGCCCCGCCGTCGCGCGCGGTGTCCATTTCGTAGATGCGGCCGCCCTCCTCGCGCTGTCCGGGGTCGCCGGCGTCGAAGACCACGCCGTCGCCGGGTTTGAGCGGGGCGGCGGGGCGCAGGGTGACGCTTTCGTGCCGGACGCCGAGGATTTCGCCGAGGAAGACGCCGCGCTTGGTGCCGAAGCGGGCGTGGACGAGGAGCCGGTTGTCGATGCCGCGGAACCAGCCGGTGTGCAGGCCGCGGGAGAAGGACATTTCGAGTTCGTAGCGGACAGCGGCGGCGGCGGGGGCGGGGGCGTGGGCGGCGCCGGGGAGGGCGCCGGTGGCGGCACCGGTGGCGGCATCGGGGGCGACGCAATCCGGCTTGAGCCGGGTCGCGCCGGGTTGAGCCGAAACGGCGGCGGCGGTTGAAAGGAAAATCTCATCGAGCGCGCGGCGGTAAACGCGGGTGATGCTGGCGACGTATTCGGGGGATTTCAGGCGGCCTTCGATTTTCAGGGAGGCCACGCCGGCGCGGACGAGGTCGGGGAGCACGTCGAGCCCGGCGAGGTCGCGCGGGCTGAGCAGGTAGCGGCGGTCGCCGAGATCGACTTTCCGCCCGTCGCAGACGAGTTCGTAGGGCAGGCGGCAGGCCTGGGCGCATTCGCCGCGGTTGGCGGAGCGGCCGCCGAGCGACTCGCTGGTCAGGCACTGGCCGGAATACGCCACGCAGAGCGCGCCGTGCACGAAGACTTCGAGCGGCAGCGGCGGGGCGCCGGAGGCGCGCTGCGCCTCCTGGATCGCGTTGATGTCGGCGAGGGTGTTTTCGCGGGCCAGGACGACGAGGTGCGCGCCGAGCCCGCGGGCGAACTCCACGCCCGCCGCGCTGGTCACGGTCATTTGCGTCGAGGCGTGGATGGGGAAGTCGGGCGAGAGCCGGCGGATGAGGCGGCAGATGCCCGCGTCCTGCACGATGGCGGCGTCCGCGCCAGCGGCGATGATGGCGCGGGCGAAGTCGGCGGCGGCGGCAAGTTCGCCGGTGAAGACGAGGGTGTTGAAGGTGACATAGCCGCGCACGCCGCGCCGGTGGAGGAACGCCATCAGCCCGGGCAGGCCGTCGAGCGTGAAGTTTTTCGCGCGCATGCGGGCGTTGAAACGATCGAGGCCGAAGTAAATGGCGTCGGCGCCGTTCTCGACGGCGGCGCGCACGCAGTCCCAGTCGCCGGCGGGGGCGAGGCGTTCGGGGAGGCGCGGCGCGGGCGCGGCGGCGGCACCGGCGGCGGCGCCGGTGGCGGCGCGGGCGGCGGCGTCAGCGCCAGCGCTGGCGGCAGCGGCGGCGGCGGGCTAGGAC
>JAITDF010000274.1 GCA_031282705.1 Opitutaceae bacterium
CCAGGGCATGGGCCGGGAGCCTAGGCTCCCGGCCCATGCCCTGGGACACTGCAAAAGTGTCACCCCCTTAGCGGGACATGTGTCACCCTCATAGCGGGACAATACACGGCGAGACCGCCGCGAGCACCACGAGGCAAACGACGGCGGTCTCGGCGAGACCGCCCTGCCAAAAGCCTGCCAAAAGACTGGCTGCCGCGTAACATCAGTTTATAATTGCTCCCCGCCGAACCGGGCGGCCAGTCCGCCGGGGTTTTCGATTCCATCCCGCGGGTCGCGCGGACGCAGGGCCGGTTTGGCCAGCAGGCGCACGGTGACAATTTTATGCGGTTTTATGGTGAAGGAAAACGTGTTCCCGTCCGCCGCCAGTTCGCGAATGTCGCGCTCCACGCCGTCGGCGAGAAGCGCCTTTTCGATTTTCACCAGCGGCGACGCCACGGTGACATTTCGCTCCGGGCCGCCAAGGTCGAGGAAGCGTATTATGATGCCATTGCCGTCCTCGGCCTGCTTGAGCGCGGTTAATACAAGATTGTCGTCCGGCACATTTATAAAAGCGCCCTTTTGTCCGTCGAGCGGCTGCGGGCGGATCCACGACTTGTCCTGCGGCTGCACGTGCGACCACTCCAGCGGCGTCATCTCGCCCCAGCCGAGCCGGCTCAATTTCGCCGGCTCCAGTTTTTCCGCGCTGGTGACGACGTAGCGGAACGTCAGCCGGTCCTCCTTCACCTCCGGCTTGAAGTCAATGATGGAGCGCGGCTGGTGGTAATTGTTCACGACATGCGAGAAAATCACGCCCGGGCGCCCGCCAAACTCCATCGGCCACGCGCCGCGTATCACGTCGCCGAAGGTCATCAGCGGCGCGTCCACGGGCACGACGGCGCCGGCCCAGCCGTCCTGCTGCACGCCGGCCCAGTTTTGCACCATGAACCATTCCTGGCAGCCGCCGGGCAGGATGTCCCTCGCCGGGTCAACGACGCCGTTCTGGATTTCATACAAAAACCGCGGCGACTTCATCGCGAAGGGGAACGCGAAATAGACGCCCTCGCGGCGATACACCTGCTCCTTGCGCACCTCGCATATGAACTCGATTTTTTTGGCGTCGTCCCACAGGCGCACCTCGGTCGTGATTTTCGGCGTGAAAACCGCGCTGCTTTCGAGCCGCGCCTTCCGTCCGAACGGGATTTTGCGCGTGAATATGATTTGCCCTTTCCCCGACAGGTTCGCCGTCAGTTGCGGCGCCTTTTTCCGGTATTGCAAAATGCCGTTCGGCTTCGCGTCGCCGCCCGTCATATAAACATACTGGCCGAATTTATACCGGCTCGTCCGGTCAACCAGCTCGCGGCCCAGCCCCTTGTCGAAAATACTTTTCACCGCGCCGCTTTCCGCGTCCAGTTCCACGCGGTAGAATTTGTTTTCCATCACCGCCTCCGGGTTTTTCTGACGCTGCTCCGGCTGCGGGCGCACGTCGATGCCGCGTTCGAGCGCCTGGTAATCCTCGATGTTCATCGTCACCTCGTCGGCGGCGCCGACCTTGTCCCTCGCCGCGGCGCGCGTTTTATAAACGCGGTAGCCCATCGCCGGGACGTTTTTCGCCAGAAAATGCACGCGGCGGAAGTTCCCGCCCTTGCTTATGATGTCGAACGGCGCCCGCCCGCCCGTCTCGACATCCACAAGTTCGCTGCCGTTGCCGAGGTCGAATGTCACCAACCCGTCGCGCGCCCAGTTGAGCGTGTTGAAGACGACGACGTGGTCGCGCCCGACGTTCATGCTGTCAACCAACTGCGCCGAGCCTTCGCTCGCGAGATGGTTCGCGAGAAACGCCGCGTTGTCGGCGTAGCTGTTTTTATATTTCAACTGCGAGTCAGTCTTGAGCGTGTCGTGCGCGGGCATGGAGTTTGACACGACCTGCGTGTGCTCGTCGTAAAGCAGCATGTCGGTCCACATGGCGTCGAGCCGGGCCTTGTCCACGCGCAGGCGCGGGTTCACCAGCGCCGCGAGCGTCGCCAGTTTTTCCGCCGACAGCGCCCGCCGCTCCGTGCCGCGCCCGATGCCGGCGCGCAGCGGGTTCGCCGCCAGGCCGTCCTCCCAGTAGCCGCCGAAGCAGCCGCGCACGACCGGCACCCTGTCGCCGAGTTGTTTCGCTATGCTGTCAATCGCGCCGGCCACGCCGGAATATGCAATTTTGGGGAACGCAAACTCCTCCGCCCAGCGTTCGGCGAGCGTGCCCTGCTGCGGAAACAACTCGCGGTTCTCGCCCTGCGTGCCCCACAAAATCGTGGCGTCCGATGTGTATTCGGGCCGCGACCACGCCTGCAAAAACACCGGCAGCATGTCGCGGCCCGCGTCCACGATCGGCGGCAGGCCGAAGACCATTTGCGCCTGCCTGTAAACACGCGAATACCAGAAGAGCACGCGCCCGCCGTCGGGCCCCTCCCACCACATCGGCGATTTTTCGTTGTAGCGCCCGACGAGCACCGCCGGCCCGCGGTCGCTGTTGCTGCCCGACAGATAGTATTTCAGCCCCGCCGCCGCGATGACCGAGGCGTAGGACCACACCGGCGACGGCACGTCGGAGTTGCTTGTATAATTCAACTCCACGCCGTTTTCCCGCGAAAAATTCGCCGCGTCATAAAACGACCTCAGCAACGATTCCGCCGTCGGGAAGCCGGTTAGCAAACTCGACGACTGCGCCGGCGAAAACACGCGCCGCCCGCGCATCGCCTGCACGAGCCGGCGCGCCTCGGCGTCGCTGTGCGTGCGCAGGAACTGCCGGATCGTCCACGACGCGTCCACGCTGAAACGGAAGTCCGGGTTTGCCTCGCAAACGTCGAGCGCCTGCTCAAGCAGCCGCGATTGCAGCACGGCGACCTTCGGGTGAAAATCCGTGTAGCCGTTGTCGAAATGCACGTTCGGCACGAGGAACACCGTCCACTTTTTCGCCGCCGCCAGCGTGGTTTTGAAAGTGGCGGCGGCATCCGCCGCCGCCACCTTGATTTCCGCCTCCGTTTCCCCGGAAAATTCCGGCACCCAGAACTCGGCGCGCTCCTCGCCGAAATCAAACGCGCCGCGCAACGGCGCCGTGTATGTTTTGCCGTTTAATTTCAATTCAACAACGCCGACGCCGCCGCCGGCGTTGCCCGCGGTGCGGCGCACGTCCACGCGCACAAGTTCCAGCAAACCGGCGCCTGCGCTTGCATCCGCGCCGGCATTCGTCGGAGCACCGGCGGCGGCGGTGTTTTGGGAAGCGGGTTTGGAAACCTGCGCCACGCCGGCGCCGGCGGTGTTTTTCTTGTAGAAAACCGTCGCCTCCGCGCTTGCCGACACGGCGGCGGCGGCGTTCTCCGTTTGCACGAGCCGCGCGCCGTCGTAATTCAGCCCGGCGTCGGCCACGAACTCCGCGGTCGTCGCCACGGGTTGCAGCGAGATTCTGTTCGCGCCGCGCGCGAGCCACGCCGCCGGGATGCCAACCGCCAGCCCCGCGTGCGAATAGACGGTGCGGTTGCCGCCCGGCGAGTCGCCCATGCGGTTGTCCAGTTTCGGATGCAAATAAAACAACCCGCGCCGCCCGTTGACCTCCACCAGCAGCGCCGGCACGCATGCGCGCTCGACGAGCAGCGACAGCTCCAGCCGGAACCCGCCGGACGCGGGCGCGCCTTCGAGGTCGAAGGCGATGGCGCGCGCCGTGGCGATTTCCTCCCAATGCCCGTCCGGCCTGCCGGCGCCGGCGTCGCGCATGACGCTTTGGATGCGCTTCGCGACCGCGCCCGACGCCACGGGGTGAAACGAAAACCACTCCCGCGCCGGATCGCTTTTTCCCGCGTGGAAGACGACCTCCCTGCCGCGCGGCGGGTTGCCCTGCGCGAACTCGTCCGACGTGCCGTCGAACGCGCCGGCCTGCCAGAGGATTTTTTCGGACGCCGCCGCCGGCGCCGTTGTTGCGAGGAGCGAGAGGATGAGGATGGCTGTTTTTTTCATGGGGATTTTTTATTTATCAAGCTGATGTTACGCGGAGGCCAGTTTTGGCAGGGCGGTCTCGCC
>JAITDF010000357.1 GCA_031282705.1 Opitutaceae bacterium
GTACCGCAGACTTCCAAGTCTGCTCCGAAGCTCATGCCTGATTGCGGGTTCGCGGCCAGGCGTGAGTTTTAAGCAGGTTTGGAAACCTGCGGTACGACGGAACCGCGTCCCATCAGTGAGAATCAGACTTTCAATGCGCCACGTAGCGCAGGTTTCCAAACCTGCTTCCGGGCGAAACGACAATCTGCCGGCCTGCGGAGGGGCGGCGGCGGTTTGCGAGGAGGGCGGTGCCGCGTCAACAATCACCCGCACCCCGTTTGTGTGACGCGCCGGCGCGAATTGATAGAAATCGGACATCAAGTTGAAAGTAATCGGACATTCTTGCCCATTCCGCCGCTTGCGGCTTGCCACTCCGTCGCCGCGTCCATTTTCAAACCCTCGTTTTCCCATCCCGCCGCAAATCCGCCACTGCCATCACCACCACCGCCGCAAATCCACCTCCACCGCCACCGCCAACCGCCGCCACCACCTCCTCCTCGGCCACCACCACTGCCACCCCCGCCACCGCCTCCGCCGCAAATCCGCCGCCACCATCTCCTCCTCAGCTCCCTCCAATCCCGCCAAAACAAAAAACTCCCATGAATCCCCGCCTCCTCCGCTCCACCCTCGGTCCGTTTCTCCGCGCGCTCGCCGCGCTCCTGCCCGCGCTCGCCGCCGCCGGCGCGCTGCCCGCGCAGGACACCGGCCGGCTGGCCGGCATCGTCCGCAACTCCGACACCGGCCGCGTGCTGGAAGGCGCGAGCGCGACCATCGCCGCCGCCGGCCTGCAAACCCTCACCGACGAGCTCGGCGGCTTCGTCTTCCGCGACCTCCCCGCCGGCGAGCACCTGGTCATGTTTTCCTACACCGGCGTGGACCCCGTTTATAAAACCGCCCTCGTCACCGCCGGGGCGGAGGCGCGGCTCGACGTCGAGATGTCCTCGCAAATCTACAAGCTCCCGGCCTTCACCGTCACCGGCGAGCGCGAGGGCAACGCCGCCGCCATCGTCCGCCAGAAAACCGCCGGCAATATAAAGGCCGTCGTCTCGCTCGACGCCTTCGGCCAGCTCCCCAACGACAACGCCGGCGAACTCCTCATCCGCCTCGCCGGCATGGCCGGCGAGGTCAACGAGGACGGCGATGTCTCCGGCATGATCATCCGCGGCATCGCCCCCGCGCTCAACACCGCCAGCGTAAACGGCAACCTCCAGTCCAGCAGCGGCGGCATGTCGCGCGAGTTCCGCACCGGCTCCCTCACCGGCGCCATCTTTGACGAACTTGAAGTCATCAAGTCCAGCACCCCCGACATGGGCGCAGACGGGCTCGGCGGCGTGGTCAATTTCAAGACCCGCTCCGCGCTCACCGTGAAGGAAAAACGCCGCGTCGAATACCGCGCCGGCGCGCGCTGGGCGCCGCCCTTCTACAGCGGCATCCCCCTCCGCCGCCGGCACAGCGTCCACCCCCTCTTCAATTTGCAATACCAGGAGAGCTTCGACGCCCCCGGCGGCTCCCCCGGCGAGCGCAACCTCGGCGTCGCCGCCTCCGCCTTTTACAGTGAAAACGTAAACGGCACCCGCTGGGTCACCCAGGACTACGCCTACACCGCCGCCGACCCCGCCTACATCTGGAGCCACCTCAACCGCAACACGCTCGGCGACCGCCGCCAGACCACCTTCTCATTGAACACCGATTACATACTGTCGCCCCGCACCAAAATCTTCGTCCGCGGCTTTTATAATGACGCCTTCGAGTTCGCCCAGAAAAACTACATCATGCGCGCCTACGTGCGCCTGGACGGGCAGGGCAACCCCTACACGCCCGCCGCCATCGGCGGCCACTCCGCCGGCCGCACCGAAATCCTCCCCACCGGCGACTCCCGTTTCAATCTGCAATCGATCACCTACAGCTTCCTCAACCGCGAGCGCCAGGCCCAGGTCGGCGCCGAGCACACGTTTGACCGCCTCAAAATCGACTATGACTTCAGCCACAACCGCAATCACGCCAACCTCGGCAACGGCACCCGCGGCCACGACAACGCCGGCACCTTCCAGATGGAGGTGGACCAGGTCGGCTGGGTTGTTGACCAGACCGGCCCCGGCAAATACCCGCTTTTCACACAGACCGCCGGCGTCAACATCCACGACCCCGGCGTTTATAAATGGATAAACCTCGTCATGCGGGACAACAAGCGCAACACCGACGTCCACGGCGCCACCTTCAACGCCAAATACGCGCCCCCCGCCGGCATCCTCTCGTTTATAAAAACCGGCTACCGCTACCGCCGCCAGAAGGTCGAGGAAATCAACAACGCCTCCCGCTGGCATTATGGCTGGGACGCCGCCCACCCCTTCCCTCTCGCGCCCGATTCCGGCGCCGTGGTCGATGGCGCGGAAAACCTGCCCTTCTACGACCCCGCCGCCGTGCGCCGGCACCTGGTTGAAAACACCGTCGCCGGCACCACCGCCGTCCCAGGCAAATGGTATCAGAGCCAGAGCGATCTGGATTACGAGGCCGACCAGAACTACGGCGGCACCCGCGACGTCGCCGAGACCGTCCACGCCGGCTACCTCATGGCCCAGGCCCGCCTCGGGCGCATCGGCCTCATCGCCGGCGCGCGCTACGAGCGCACCGGCGTCGCCGGCCGCGGCTGGATCGATCTGGACGGCGACCATAATTATGCCGAGCACGGGCGCAATTATATAAAATCAAGCCATGACGACTGGTTCCCCGGCGCCCACCTCACTTGCACCATAACGCCCAACCTCCTCGCCCGCGCGGGCTGGTCGCGCACCATCGGGCGCCCCGCCTTCACCCACCTCGTCCCCGGCAAGACCGTGAACGAGACCGCCGGCACCGTCCGCCTGAACAACGACGACCTCAAGCCGCAGTATTCGCGCAACTGGGACCTCTCGCTCGAATATTATTTCGAGCCGGTCGGCTCGCTTTCCATCGGCGCGTTTTATAAAAAAATCAGCGGCTTCATCGTCGCCTCCGACATGGGCGCCATCGCCAGCGGCCCCGACAACGGCTTCAGCGGCGCCTACGACGGCTACACCCTCTACAGCCAGTTCAACGGCGGCGACGCCACCGTGCGCGGGCTGGAGCTGGCCTGGCAGCAGCAGTTCACCTTTCTCCCCGGCTTCCTGAAGGGCCTCGGCGCGTTCGCCAACTACACGCTGCTCACCACCGACGGCAACTACGGCGACAGCGACACGGCCAACCCCGTCACCAAACTCGTGAAATTCGTCCCCCGCACCGCCAACGCCGGGCTCTCCTACCGCTACCGCAAGATCAGCGCCCGCGTCATGGCCAACTACACCGGCGCCTACCTCTCCGATTACGCCGACGAGGAATACCGCCTCCGCTACCGCGACGAGCGCCTGACCGTGAACATCAGCCTCTCCCACGCCGTCAGGCCCGCCGTCCGTTTTTATATTGATATCATAAACGCCTTCAACGAGCCGCAACGCTGGTATCGCTACCGCGCCGACCGCCCCGCGCAGATTTTATACAGCGGCACCGCCATCTACGCCGGCATCAGCGGCCGCTTTTGAAAAACCGGAAGCGTCCCCGGCCCCGCCCCGCAAAATAAAAACGCAACCAGTCCCTGAAAACGCAACCAGTCCCGCCCCCGTTATATATTATATTCATGGGCGCTTTGAAAATTCAAAAAACAACATGAAACCATTGAACAGCCCACGCGGAGGTTTTGGGGGTGCAGGGCAAGCGTCCCGCTTGCCTGATTGGGGTGTAGGGCGAGCGTCCCGCTTGCCTGATTGGAAAGTAGGGCGAGCGTCCCGCTTGCCTTACGGCGCGCAAAGCGCGCCGTCCCAAAGCGGCGGGAGCATCCCGCTCCCGTCAGGCA
>JAITDF010000364.1 GCA_031282705.1 Opitutaceae bacterium
TTATTTGGCGAAATCGAAACGCTTCACCGAAGAGTGGGGCGACTACGTCGAACCCATCGCCATCACCTACTACACCATGCTCGACATGGGAAACATCCTCCTCTTCGAGCCCGGCGACGCCGCCCTCCGCGAACGCCTCCGCCTCGGCGCCGAACGCCTCCTCTCCTGGCAGCGCCCCGACGGCGGCTGGGCCGTCGCCTACGACCACGCCACGCAAAAGGAACTCTTCACCGAGACCCCCGACCTCCGCCCCACCTTCTACGGCCTGCTCGTCGCGCACAGAATACTGGAGCAACCCGCCGCCGGTGACATGGGAGCGCAGGCGTCCCGCCCGCCCGGCGCCGGCGCCCCCGCCGGCGCGGCAGCGCCGCCAATCCAAAATCAAAAATCGAAAATCGAAGATTCCCAATACCTCGCCGCCGCCCGCCGCGGCGCCGACTGGCTCATCGAGCACGCCGTCAAGCCCGCCCGCGTCCTCGGCGTGTGCGGCGACGCCCGCTTCGTCCCCGACTTCGCCACCGTGCAAACCGCGCAAGCCTTCCTCGACCTCTTCGACGCCACCGCCGAGCCCCGCTACCGCGACGCCGCCATCGAATGCGCCCGCCAGTATGTGACCGACGTCTTTGCCCACCCCCTCGCCACCACCAGGCAAAAAACCGCCGGCGGCGCGCGCCGCCCCGACTGGGAAATCAACCAGACCGGCCTCGCCTTCGAGCACGGCGGCCTGCTCGGCTCCGGCACGGGCGGCGGCCCCATCCTGCTCTCCAGCTACGCCGGCCTCTTCATCCGCATGGCGCAACTCACCGGCGAACCCCTCTTCCGCGACCTCGCCCGTGCCGGCGTCCTCGCCCGCGACGCCTTCCTCGACCCCGAAACGCAAGTCGCCTCCTACTACTGGAGCAACATGGACAAAGGCGCCGGCCCCTATCCCCACCACGCCTGGTGGCAGCTCGGCTGGATCACCGACTACCTCGTCTCCGAAGCCCGGCTGCGCTCCGCCGGCGCGATCCGCTTCCCGCGCGGCTTCGTCACCCCCAAGGTCGGCCCCCACGCCTGCTACGGCTTCGCCCCCGGCTCGATTTACGGCGCGCCCGCGAACCTCGCCTGGGCGGACATCGACACCGGCCTGCCCGAGATCGATTACCTCGCCGCCCGCTCGCCCGACGGAAAACGCGCCCACGTGATCCTCCTCAACAACAGCCCGCGCCTCGTGCGCGCGACCATAAAAGCCCCGCCCTCCGCCTTCGCCGCCGCCGCCGCCGCCCCCGCGTGGCAATCCGCCGCCCTCCGCACCGCCGCCGGCGAAACGCTCCCCCTCTCCCCCGCCGCCGCCTTCCCCGTCGAACTCCCCGCCTACGGTCTCGCCATCCTCACGCTCGACACCCATTGAGCCTGCGCCCCGCAATAAAAACCCCCTCCCATCCTTCCCATTACTCCCATATCTCCCATTACTCCCATCCTTGGGCGCCCCTTCAGCACATTCGTGCCCCCCCCGGCACGCACAAGTCCATGTTTTTAACCAGTCCATGTTTTTAACTGATGTTACGCGGCGGCCCGTTTTGGCAGGGCGGTCTCGGCGAGACCGCCCTGCCAAAATCTGCCGGCTGCGTAACATCAGTTTTTAACCTGTCCCTTAAAAAAAACCTTCTCCCCGTTGCCGGAACTCATCCTCTCCGAAAACGTCGGCGGGCGCGGCGGCATCAGTCCAGCCAGACGAAGCGCACGCCGAGGAAAAACATCGCCTCGGTTCCCTTCAGCACCATGTTTTCGTCATGTCGCGGGCCGGGCCGCGTGTCGCCGCGAAGCATGCAGCGCGCGCCGATGTCAATCGCCACGCGCTGCGTCGGCCACGGATGCAGCGAGCAGGTAACATCGAGATTGGAGAGCAGGCGCGCCTCCTGCCCGTGCGAGAAGCCGCCGGCCTTGGGCTGCCACTTGTAAAGCCCGCCGCCGGCACCGGCGTAAAGCGTGACGAACCGGCACGGGTAACAGGCGAGGCGTAGCGACAAAAGATAATCCGTGCCGTGCAACTCCGGCCCGCCGCGCGTCCCCGTCGCCGGTTTGCGGCTCGTGTGCAGGTAATCGAACCCCAAGCCCAGCCGCAAACGCGGCGCGACGGGCACGGCGAACCCCATTGTGAAGCAGTAACCGCGACCGTAGTCGAAGGCGTCGCCGCCGTCCTTGAATTTCACCTTGTCAGCGGCCAGCGCGCCGACGGAAAGGAAAAAACGATCTTCCGGGACGGGATTCGGGGTGGCGGCACCGGCACCGGCGGCGGAAACGCACGCGAGCAACACGGCAAGCGCGGTGCGGGCGCGCAGGCTTGCGAGGGACGAGTTTTTCATGAGGAGGGATGGCTTCATGGCGGCGGAAGCGGCGCCAGAAACGAAGTGGACGAACAAAGTGATTTCCGGTGTTAATTGCAAGCGAAAATCATCCGATTTTCGGATTTTTATCCGGCGGGGGTATGCTTGTCCGCGGTGGCGAAATTCCCGCGAAAATCACTGTTTTGCGACGAGCATGGCGTGCTGCGGCAGGTCTTGCGCGCGGAGCGCCGGCGCCGCCGGTTGTCGCAGGCGGTGGTGGCGGAGCGATGCGGGTGGCCGCAGTCGGTCGTCGCGAAGATTGAGCAAGGGGAGCGGCGGATTGACGTGGTGGAATTCGTGTGGCTCGCGGAGGCGCTGGGCGCCGCTCCGGCGCGGTTGTTCGGGAAGTTCGCCCGGAAGGTGCGCGAGGAGGCAGGCGCCCAAAAGTGAGGCCGGATGCGGGAACCGCGACGCGGTTGCGAGCAGACTTCATTTTTGACCTGTCCCTTAAAAAGGCCCGGCTCTGACGTACCGCAGACTTCCAAGTCTGCTCCGAAGCTCATGCCTGATTGCGGGTTCGCGGCCAGGCGTGAGTTTTAAGCAGGTTTGGAAACCTGCGGTACGACGGAACCGCGTAATATCGGTTATACAAATCACCCTGCTTTCTCCGGTTTGATATTTCGCGTCTTTTCGCATTTTTCGCGGTTAAAAACTGGATTCTTGAAGGTTCCAAAAATGCAGACTCCGCAGCCTCGGCTGCCTGCAACCCGCCGCCGTCCGCGTCTTATGGCGCCGCGCCGCGCGAGGCCGGGATGCCGGCCCCGACCGAGGGCGGCACCGGCGGCACCATGTCATCCGACGCCGCCCGCCGCCCATCGCGATATCACGGATGAACCAGCGGAGCCCGTCGGGATTTTGCGCCGGGTTCCGCCGGCGTGGGGAGACGATGCCGGTGCGTCAGTTGAAGACTCCGCCGAGCTTCTTCTGGATGAATTCGCCGATGAGCGGGAACGGTTTTTCCTTGCCGCTGATCGCCGCGATGAAGCCGATCACCCAGCAGACAAAGAGGAAAATGGAGCCGATAATCGAAATGATCCAGCCAAGGATGGGGATGACGCATATGACACCCAGCACGAAGCCGGAGATTATCAGCCCGAGCACCTGCCGCAGGTGAAACGCGCCGAGCCGGGTCTTTTTGCCGCTATGCAGCACGGCCGCGATGATGAAGCCGATGAGTGTCAGATAGCTGATAATGGCGACCGTCTTGTCTTCCGATGATGTTTGCACCTCGGCCGGTGCGGGAGGGGGAGTGTTGGATTGTTCCATGATTAGTAATTATTGAATTGGTGTCGGCGCAAACAGGCCACTGTTTGCAAAGGGCAATGCCCGTTGAAGCTGCTTTTGCCCGTTCTTTACGTCAAGCATCATTTGCAATGCGGTTTGCCGCGGGAGTGATTCGAAGTGGTGCCGGCCGGGGGAGGGGCGGTGTTTCGGCTTTCATCCCCCCGGTGTTTCGGCTTTTCCAAGGCCGCCGTCATCAGCGGCGGCGGCCGGCGGCGGTTTGTTTTTGCGCAAGTCGGTGTGCCCGATCACGCGGACGATTCCGGGGTGCTCCATGCGGATGGCATGCTCGATGGCATCGACACGGTCGTGCACGGCGGCGACGGTCTCGCGGTCATCGACCCGGCAGTGGTAATTGACCACGAGCCCGGCGGGCGTGCGGCGCACGCGGACGTTGTGGATGTCACCGACGAGATCGGTGGCGGCGGCCAGCGAGGCGAGCGTGGCGGCGACGCGGTCGGTGAGCCCGGGCGACGCGTCCTGGCCGGCGAGGTGCGCGGCCTCCAGCGGCTCGATGTGCGTCTCGACTTCGGTGGCCGGGCCGAATTCGTCGCGGATGGCCGACTCGACCGCCGAGGCGACCGCGTGCGCGTCGCCGAGCGACATGCGCCCGTCCACTTCGAGGTCGAGGCTCACCGACAGGCGCCCGTCGAGTTCCTGCACCGTGACATGGTGCGCGGGCACCTGGCGGCGCTGCGCGATGAGCATGACGCGTTCGCGCACCGTTTCCGTTTCCAGCGCGCACGGGCGGGTGCCCACGGTGAGCCGGGTGTCGGGAAAGGCGGCGCGGAGGGTTTCGCGGACGCGGGACTTGATGGCGTCCACGCGGTCGAGCGGCAGCGTGCGCGCGACGTCGATGGCGAGTTCGCCGAAGATTTCGTTGCCGCCGGGGCGGAGCCGCAGGTCGTGGATGCCGGCCACGCCGGGCACGCCGGCGATGAGCGCGCGCATTTGTTCGGAGCGGCCCGGCGGCGCGGCGTCGAGCAGCGTCGCGAGCGTGCGTTTGCCGAGGCGGAAGCCGGCCGCCGCGATGAAGACCGCCACCAGGATCGCCGCGAGCGTGTCGCCGTAGCGGAAGCCGAGCGCGGCGGCGGCGAGGCCGAGCAGCACGGTGAGCGAGCCGGCGAGGTCGGAGGCGAAGTGCAGCGCGTCGGCCGCGAGCGCGTGGCTGCCGGTCTCGCGGGCGACTTTGCGCAGGCCGCGGATGCGGTTCAGGTCAACGATGATGGAAACGCCCAGCACGCCGAACACCAGCGGCGAGCCTTCGACGGGGTTGCCGCCGGCGAGGAGCTGGCGCACGGCCTGCGCGGCCACGCCGAGCGCGAGCGCGACGAGGATGCCGGTCTCGACCAGCGCGGCGACGCTTTCGAATTTGCCGTGGCCGTAGTGGTGCCCGGCGTCGGCGGGCCTGCCGGAGGCGCGCACCGCCACCCAGGTCACGAGGGTCGCGACGGTGTCCACCAGCGCGTGCGCCGCCTCGGAGAGCAGCGCGAGCGAGCCGGAGAGCAGCCCCGCGGCGAGTTTGCCGGCGGCGAGCGCGGCGCTGGCCAGCACGGACCAGCGGGCGGCGCGCTCCTTGCGCGCGGCCGCGGCGGGGTCTTGTGCGGAGTGGGTGGTGGTGGCGTCCATGCGAGGTGAGCCGGGGATGCAACAGGAGCGCGGGGGCCAGGGCAAGGCGGACCGGCGGGCGTTTCCGCGCAACATCAGAGAGGGTCAGACGTAAATGCCGCCGCCGAGCAGGCGTTCGCCGTCGTAGAGGGCGAGGATCTGGCCGGGGGCCAGCGCGCGTTGCGGTTCGCGGAAGCGTATGGTCGCGCTGCCGGCGGCGGCGGCGCGCGGCGGGGTTTCTTCGTCGGGGATGAATTCGAGCGGCACGCGGGGGTCGCGGTAGCGCACGCGGCCTTCGAGGGGGCGGCGTTCGAGGAGGGGGGTTTCCACCCAGTTGAGGGAGTGCACGCGGACTTCGCGGGTGAAGAGGCCGGGGGCTTCCGGGGTGTCGAAGGCGACGAGGAGGGCGCGGTCGGCGGGGCGTTTGCCGACGACGACGTAGTTTTTGCGGTGGGTGTTGGAGGGGATGCCGATGCCTTTGCGCTGGCCGATGGTGTAGTAGTGGAGGCCGCGGTGGGCGCCGAGTTCGCGGCCGTCGTGCGCGCGGAGGATGGGGCCGGGGGCGTCGGGGAGGTGCTGGCGGAGGAAGTCTTGCATGCGCACTTGTCCGATGAAGCAGATGCCTTGGCTGTCTTTTTTCGCGGCGGTGGGGAGGCCGGCGTCGGCGGCGATGCGGCGCAGTTCGGGTTTCGTGAGCGCGCCGACGGGGAAGCGGGCGGCGCGTGCCTGCGCCTGGTCGAGCATGGCGAGGAAGTAGGTCTGGTCTTTGTTTTTGTCGGCGCCTTCGTGGATGGAGCAGGCGCCGCCGGGGTGTTCGAGGCGGCGGGCGTAGTGTCCGGTGGCCACGGTGTCGAAGCCGTGGGCGCGGGCCCAGGCGAGGAAGACGCCGAATTTGATTTCGCGGTTGCACATGACGTCGGGGTTGGGGGTGATGCCGTTTTGGTAGCCGGCGAGGAGGTGGGCGACGATGCGGCGGCGGTAGTCTTCCATGAGGTTGACGACGCGGAAGGGGATGCCGAGGCGGTCGGCGACGGCGCGGGCGTCTTCGATGTCGCGGCGCCAGGGGCAGTCGGCGATGGGGTTGTTTTCGTTGACCCAGTTTTTCATGTAGGCGGCGGCCAGGTCGTGGCCGGCGCGTTTGAGGAGGAGGGCGGCGACGGAGCTGTCCACTCCTCCGGAGAGGGCGACGAGGATTTTTTCCGGTGGTGGCATGGGGTGGAAAGGACGCCGGGGCGGGGGCCGTGTTGTCAATCCCGCTTCATGGCCGCGGCGCGGGTGCCGCGGGCAATCCGTGACTTCCTGACGGATGTTTGGTCTCCTTTGGTGTGTTGCGAACCACCACGGTTCCGGCGATGAAATCATGCAAAGCCCTGCGTCTGGAGTTTGTGAGCAGCACGACAAGCTCGCCCCAAACCCAAGCTGTTTGAATCCATTGCAATGGCTTGTGCCACGAAGGGGCGGTCTCAATGACGCGCCTGTTAATCTCCGTAAACGTGAGCGCCTGATACTCAAGGCCGGTCATATGCAGCACCGGGCAAATCAGCGCAAGTGATGACAATGCACTGAGGACAAAATCCGGAAGATACCGCAGAAACGCCTCTTTGCAGCCAACCGGACCGCCATCCAGTTTCCGAATGCGGATTCCCATGATCAGCTTTCCAGGCGTGCCGCCATGGCGTCGCACGAGATGGACGCTATAAAAAAGGCCCAATAATACCATGGGCAAAAAGCAATACACCCTGAAAAGGCGGAAATTGGCCTGCCCCCAGAATACCAGCATGACAATCGGCGCGAGGATAAGCGCATCAAGCAAAAGCGAGGCCAGACGCGGCCAGAATCCGGCATAGCGCAGTGTGTCATTATTCATCGCGGGCATGGGATTGCCGGGGTTTATTTTGACCTGTCCGTAAGAAGGTGGCGCTTTTTACCTGTCCCTTATTTTATCCGCGTTGGCTCTGGCTGCCGGTTAGCCTCTTTACGCACCACCAAGTGACTTCAAAATCTTCCAAGCAAGAGGTTCTTTTATCTCAGTGTGTCGCGGAATTGCTTCAACAACTCCGGTGCGCGGGTTCATCCAAAGCGAATGCGACGAGCCTTCTCGCTTCAAATAGCAACCCGCATGGCGCAAACGCTTTTCTACTTCGCGCCGCTTCATTGGACGGACACCACGGTTTGAATCGCATCACTCGGCAGACCCCGGCGCGCATCATCTATCCGGTCTTCCAAAATCAGACGAATGGCATCAGCCAGGCTGGATTTGGCTTCTTCAATGGTTTCACCCTGCCCGTTTGCACCCGAAACTTCAGGACAGACGGCCCAATAGCCACCTTCCGGGGCTTCTTCGATTATAGCTGTAAATTCGCCTTTCATGATGGTAAAGGCTGCCGGTAGAAAAAATCATGTCAACCATGCACATCCAACTTCTTTTGGCTGACATTAAAGATGAGCCGCGCGGCTGCGACAAGCTCAAAATGTCTGCTCGCGCAAGAATGCTCCGAACAACCGGCGGCCGGCCGCGCTGGTTCCGGCTGCTGGTTAGCCGCTTTCCTCTCCAACGACGCGCTCGGGGTCTATCACCTCTGAACAAACCGTAATGACGGCAC
>JAITDF010000367.1 GCA_031282705.1 Opitutaceae bacterium
CGCGAGCGTGCAGCTTGCCGACGGCAACAAGGCCGTGCAAGTCGTGCTCCCCGCCGGCGCCGGCTCCATCACCGTGACCTTTGATTACAACGGCGGAAGCGGGCCGGAGCCGAGCCGCAACCTGCTGTCCGGCACCACCTACGACAGCAACGGCGACGCGCTGCCCGTGCCGAATGCCCGGCCCGGCTTCACCTTCGTCGGCTGGTTCGACGATGACACCGGCGGCACGCAAGTCAACGCGGGCGACACCGTGACGGCCAACATCACCCTCTACGCCCGCTGGAACACGGTTGCCCCCGTCACCGTCGCCCTCGACGCCAATGGCGGCAGCGTCACGCCGGCCACCCTGAGCGTGACCCCCGGCCTGACCTACGGCGCCAGCGGCGCGTTGCCCGTGCCCACCCGAAGCGGCCACTCCTTCGACGGCTGGTTCGACGCCGCCACCGGCGGCACGCGAGTCAACGCGGGCGACATCGTGCCCGAGACCCCTCCCGCCACGCTCTACGCGCACTGGACGCCCGTCTCAAACCCGCCCCCCACCGTCACCCTCGACGCCAACGGCGGCAGCGTCACGCCGTCCTCCCTGACCGTGACCCCCGGCCAGACCTACGGCGCGGCCAACGGCGGCGCGCTGCCCGTGCCCACCCGAAACGGCTACTCCTTCGACGGCTGGTTCGACGCCGCCACCGGCGGCACGCAAGTCCTCGCGACCACCACCGTGCCCGCGACCCCTCCCGCCAAACTCTACGCCTACTGGACGCCCGTCTCAAACCCGCCCCCGTCCGGCGGCGGCACCACCGTCACCTTCGACCCCGCCGGCGGCATGATCGACATCATGACCAAACCCGTGACCCCCGGCCAGATTTACGGCCCGCTGCCCGCGCCCTCGCGCCCCGGCCACCTCTTCGCCGGCTGGTGGACGGCGGCGGACGGCAACGGCATGCAAATCGCGCCCATCACCCTCGTGGACATCACCGCCAGCCACACCCTCCACGCCAAATGGACGCCGGCCCCGCCCGCCGCCGACGGCGACTACCTCGTCATCGACCTCTCCGCCGGCCCCGCCGCGGCGTCCTACCCCGTGCGCACCAGCGCCACCCCGCCCGCCGACCTCGCCGCCGCCGACGCCGCCTGCCGCGCCACCGAACTCTGGCTGCGCCGCATCCAGCCCGGCGCCTTCCAGATGGGCTCCCCCGCCGGCGAGGCCGGACGCTGGACCGACGAGACCCTCCACGCCGTCACGCTCACGCAGCCCTATTACATCGGCGTCTTTGAAATCACGCAGAAACAATGGCAGCTCGTCATGGGCGCCAACCCGTCCTGGTCCTTCGGCGACCGCAACCCCGTCGAAGGCGTGAGCTACGAAAACATCCGCGGCGACGCCGCCGGCGCCGGCTGGCCCGCGTCCGACGCCGTGGACGCCGGCTCCTTCTTCGGCAGACTCCGCGCCCGCACCGGCCTGCCCCTCGACCTGCCCACCGAGGCCCAGTGGGAATACGCCGCCCGCGCCGGCACAGCCACCGCGCTCAACAGCGGGCAGGACCTCGACGCCCGCGCCTACGCCGGCCTCGACGCGCTCGGCCGCCACCTCTACAACCAGCTCGACGGGCAGGGCGGCTTCGACCGCCGCCACACCGCCGCCGGCTCCTATCTCCCGAACGCCTGGGGCCTCTACGACATGCACGGCAACGTGCGCGAATTCTGCCTCGACTGGTATGGCGCCCTGCCCGCCGCGCCCGCGACCGACCCCGCCGGCCCCGCCGCCGGCACCACCCGCGTGACCCGCGGCGGCGGCTGGGACTCCATCGAGGACGAATGCCGCTCCGCCGCGCGCGGCCTCCTCGAACCCTTCGACGACACCCCCGCCACCGGCCTGCGCGCCGCGATGCTCATCAAGCCGCCCTCGGTCTCGCTCTCCCCCTCCGCCAAAAACGTCACCAACGCGCCCGGCTCGCTGGTCTTCACCGTGTCCAACACCGGCGGCGGCGCGCTCCTGTGGTCGGCGACGATCTCCGCCGGCGTCCAGCGCTGGGCGCGCATCGCCGCCATCACAAACGACGGCAACGGCGGCACCATCACCGTGGACTACGACGCGAACCTCCCCGGCGGCGCGCTGCGCACCGCGGTGCTCACCGTGACCGAGATCGGCGCCACCGGCGCCGCCGCCACCGTGACGATCGAGCAGGCCGCCAACCCCGCCCCCAACGGCGGCGGCGACGGCGGCGGCGGCGCCCCCACGCTCCCCGCCTTGGCCCTCCTCGCCGCCCTCCTCGCCGCCGCGCGCCGTCCGCGCCGCCAGGACTCCGTGATGAAATAAACCGGATCAATAAATTTAACCGCGAAGGACGCAAAGGATGCGAAGGACGGAAAATGAAACTGGAAAAACAACAACCTTCAGAACTTTCATCCTTCGCGCCCTTCGCGGTTAAAAAACCGAACCAAAAACTTAACCACAGATGAACGCAGATAAACACAGATTCAAACCATCGCTTCGGAAGCCTTTATCTGTGTCCATCTGTGTTCATCTGTGGTTAAATAAACCGAACCATTATTTTGAACCGCAAAAAACGCCAAAACACGCGAAAACAATCCTTCCCTTTTCGCGACATTTCGCGTTTTTCGCGGTTTAAATAAAACCAACCATTAAATTAACCGCGAAGGACACGAAAGATGCGAAGAACAGAAAAAATGAAACTGGAAAAACAACAGCCTTCAGAGCTTTCATCCTTCGCGCCCTTCGCGCCCTTCGCGGTTGAAAAACCGAACCAAAAACTTAACCACAGATGAACGCAGATAAACACAGATTCAAACCATCGTTTCGGAAGCCTTTATCTGTGTCCATCTGTGTTCATCTGTGGTTAAATAAACCGAACCAAAAACCTAACCACAGATGAACTCAGATAAACACAGATTAAAACCATCGTTTTGGAATCCTTTATCTGTGTCCATCTGTGTTCATCTGTGGTTAAATAAAAAGAACCATTATTTTGAACCGCGAAAAACGCCAACACACGCGAAAACAATCCTTCCCTTTTCGCGACATTTCGCGTTTTTCGCGGTTTAAATAAAAACGAACCTTAAAAAATGACCCCGAAAGACAAATTCCGCGCCCGCCTGT
>JAITDF010000501.1 GCA_031282705.1 Opitutaceae bacterium
GAAACCTGCGGTACGACGGAAATGCGTAACATCAGTTTGTAAAACCGAAGCGCTTCGGGAGCTTGCCGCGCGTCCGGTTTGTGAAACCGGCTCGAAATGGGTCGGCGTCCGTGTTGCGATTTGCAAGGCCGGGGCCGGATCGGATGGCGGGCGGCGGTGGCGGTGGCGCGGCGCGGGCTGCCGACTGGAAAGTCGGCGCTCCCAGGGGCGCTCCCGGGGCGGCGGTTTGGCCGGGTTATTCCTGCCAGACGGCTTCGAAGGCATACTCGCCCGCGCCGAGTTCATAGGCGGGGCGGCCGTCCACCATGCCGAGCGGCGCGAGGTCGTCGCGCCCGGCGGTGGCGCGGCCGCTTTCCGTGATGCGCGCACGCGCCGGCACCGGCAGCCGCACGCCCGCGCGGGCGTTGGGCGGCACCGTGACTCGCAATATGAATTTCCTTTCGCCGTGCGCCGCGCCGCTTTCGCCGCCTGCCGCCCCGCCGCCGTGCGCCGTGCCGCCGCCTGCCGCGCCGCGCCCGCCGGCCGCCGCGCTGCCGTGCGCCGCGCCGCTTGCCGTGCCGCGCTCGGCGCCGGCGGCGCGTTCCCAGCGGACGGTGGCGCGGCCGCGCACGGTGTCGATCGAGGCTTCCGCCCAGTCCACGCCGGGCACCGGCTCGGGGGCGATGAGCATGCGCGCAAAGCCGGGGGCCGAGGGGTCCGGCGCGAGGCCGGCCAGGCTTTGGTAAAGCCATTCCGTGATGTGCCCGAGCATGAAATGGTTTTGCGAGACGCGCGGGTTTGCGTCCCAGGCTTCGATGAGCGAGGTCGCGCCGCGCGCGAGCTGGTAGCCGTAGCCGGGGCGTTCCGTCTGGCGGTGGATCGCGTAAACGAGGTCGGCGCGGCCGGCCTGGGTGAGGGCGCGCAGGAGGCGGGGGTGGCCGATTTCGCCGGTCGTGATGCCGCCGCCCGCGGCGCGGAGGGCCTGGAGGAGGCGCGCGAAGACCGCGTCCTGCTGGCCGAAGGGGACCAGGCCGAGGGCGAGGGGGAGGGCTTGCGCGGTTTGCGAGCCGGGGCCGTAGAGGGCGGTGGCGGGGTCGAGGAAGCGGGCGTTGAAGGCTTCGGCGATCTCGTCGGCGTGCTCCGCGTAGCGGCGGGCGTCGGCGGGGCGGCGGAGGTGTTGCGCGATGCGTTCGAGGGTGAGCGCGGTTTCGTAATAGGTGGCGGTGGCGACGAGGGGGACGGGGGTGAGGGCGGAGTGGCCGGAGCCGGCGGGGCCGAGGTCGCACCAGTCGCCGAGGCCGTGCGAGAGGATGCGCCCGGCGGCGCGGCGGGCGAGGTAGTCGAAATAGCGGCGCATGGCGGGGTAGCGGCGGTGGAGCGGGGTGTCGTCGCCGGTCCAGACGAAGTGCTGCCAGGCGGCGAGGACGAGGGCGCCGCCCCACTCGGGGGAGTCGCGGAAGGCGCCTTCGAAGCGGATGTATTCGGGGGCGATGGAGGGGAGCATGCCGTTTTCGAGTTGCGCGTCCTCGATGTCGCCGAGGATTTTGGCAAAGAGGCGGGTGAGGTCGAACTCGGAGCGCAGGGCGTGGCCGTTGAGGTGGTCCTGCTCCAGCCAGCCGAGGCGTTCGCGGTGGGGGCAGTCGGTGAGGACGTGCGCCATGTTGCTGCGTTGGGCGTTGCGCACGAGGGCGCGGATGCGGTTGAGGAGGGGGTCGGAGCAGGCGAAATGGCCGATGGCGGGCGAGTCGGAGTGCACGACGCGCGCTTCGAGGCGTTCGACGACGGGCAGGGCCGGCAGCCCCGCGGGGGCGGGCGCGGGGGCGGCGTTTTCCGGGGGCGCGGCGGCGGGGGGCGCGGGGGCGTCCGGGGGCGCTGCGTCTGCTGGAGCGGGGGTTTCCGGGGGCGCGACTTCGACCTGGAGGTAGCGCGCGCCGTGGTAGAAGAAGTCGGGCGCCCAGGTTTCGCCTTCCGGGTCGCCGGCGAGCCGGTAGTTCCAGGCGGCCTCGGCTTTGCTGTTGTGGGTGGAGCGCCAGTCGATGGAGCCGTCGGGGTGGAGCAGCTCGGCGGGGCGGAGTTTCACCGAGGCGCCCTTGGGGCCGCGCACGCGGAGCACCGGCATGAGGGCGAGGTTTTGGCCGAAGTCATGCACGGCGACGCCGGGGCGCAGTTCGCGCACGGCGGCGGGTTTTAGCAGCTCGTGGGCGCGGATCGGCGGCGAGGCATGGGAAAAACCGGCGGGGCGTCCGCCGGGGCCGGCGGTTTCCACGGCGTGCGTCCAGGCGGAGTCGTCGTAGCCGGGGCGGTCCCAGCCGCGCGGTTCGAGGGCGGCGTCGTAATCCTCGCCGCCGTAGGCGTGCTCGAAGACCACCGGGCCGGGGGCGGTTTTCCATCGGGGGTCGGACACGAGGGTCTCGACGCGCCCGCCGTCGTATTCCAGCCGGAGCTGGAGCAGCGCCTTTTGCGCGCGGGGGGGGCCGGTGAACTTGGTGTAGCGGCCGTGCGCATACTGCACGTTATACATGCCGTTGGCCAGCGTGAGGCCGATGGCGTTGGGCGCGCCCGCCCGCAAGTGCGCGGTGATGTCGCGCGTGTCGTAGAGGCAGGTCTTCGCGTAGTCGGTCCAGCCGGGCTTGAGCAAGTCTTCCGCGCCGACCGCGGCGCCGTTGACCGAGAGGGTGTAATAACCGAGCCCGCAGACAAAGAGCAGGGCGCGGCGGAGGCCGGCGGCGACGGGAAACTCGCGCCGGAGCAGGAGCGTGGCGGTGGCGCGGGGGTTCGAGCCGGGCAGGCCGGCGCCGTCCACGAGGGCGGCGGCGGCCCAGGGGCCTTCCTCAAGGCTGGCGGAGGCCGTCACCTTCGCGCCGGGGGCGATGTTTTTGCCGTCGGGGGCGGAGCGCACTTCGATCTGGCTGAGCGCGAGGCGGCCGAGCGGCGGCGCGCCCTCGTCCTCGGCGATCATGCGCAGGCGCGGCGCGCCGAGGCGCACGTAGCGGGCGGCGGCGCCGCCCGCCGGAATCGTCACCCGCGTGAGCCAGGGGTTGAGCGGCTCGCGCGTGTGGTCGGCGATCACGGTGGCGTCGCTGAAGTCGGCGGCGCGCGCGAGCTCGACCTTGAACCAGCGCGGGAAGCCGAGGCGCTCGTTGACCGTGTGCGCCAGCGCGTGCAGGCCGACCTCCTGGATGGCGTGGTCGCGGCCGAGGTCGAGCATCACCCATTGGGGCGTGTTTTCGTCGGTGACCGGCGGGGTGCTGAAGCCCAGCCGGCGGCGGGTCTCGCGGAGCAGGCCGGGGTCGGTGATCCATTTCGCCGTCCAGTCGCCGGGGTGGAGGACGCCCATCGTCCACGAGGCGGTTTCGCTCCACGGGGAGGGGGCGCCGGTCTCGTCCCAGACGCGGACCTGCCAGAAAACCTGTTCGCCGGTGCGCAGGGGGCGTCCGCCGTAGGGCACTTGCAGTTGCGCGTCGCCGGGCACGCGGCCGCTGTCCCACATGTCGGCGCCGGCGGCGGCGTCCGCGGCGAGGAGTTTTTCGCGGGTGGAGGCGGCGCGCACCTGCCAGGCGGTCTGCCGCGCGCCGCGCGGCGGGGGGGCGTTCCGACCCGAGGTCGGAAGTGCGTTTTCGAGCGACCAGGCGAGCCGGGGCGTCTCGGAATCGACGCCCAAGGGGTCGCGGCCCCAGTCGCAGCGGAGGTTGACCGGCGTCAGGCGGGCGGCGGCGGGGGCATTGGCGGGGGCGGCGGGGAGCGCGGGGGCGGCGGAGGCGGGGGCAGGCGCGGCGGCGGGGAGCGCGGCAGGCAGGGGCGCGGCGGGGAGCAGCAGGGCCGCCAGCGGCAGGAGGGGCCGGAAAGGATGAAAGGGCCGGGGGCGGAGGAGCCGGAGGGCAGGGGCGAAATGGCGGGCGCGGCGGCGGAGGAATGCGATGAGGCAGGCGGCGCGCGCTGCCGCCCCTTCGGGGCTTGGGTTTTTATTGACGTTTCCCGTGGGTTCCTCGCTGCGCTCGTCACCCACGGCTAAAGGCTGCCGCCCCTTCGGGGCTGAGGCGCCACGCTCTTCCTGGGCTAAGGCGGCGCGTCCGTTCGGAGTTGAAGAGGTCAATCGCCGGCTCCGCTTCGCGGCGGCGCGATGTGAAAGCCATTCAAAATAGCGGGAACCCGGTTTTTTCATGGTGGCGGTGTTTTGGAGGGAAATGAGAGCGCGCGGCTCGCGCCGGGGGCGAGGTTGACGGAGAGCGTCTCCGCGCCGTGGCGCACCACGGCGGCGCGGCCGCCGGCGCTGCGAAGCGTGGCGGCGACGGGCGCGCCGGGCCGCCAGGCGATATCGACCTCGAAGCCGCCGCGCGCGCGCAGCCCGCGCACCGCGCCCTCCGGCCACTCGGGCGGGAGCGCGGGCAGCAGGACGATTTCCCCGGCGTGGCTTTGCAGGAGGAGCTCGGCGATGGCGGCGGCGCCGCCGAGGTTGCCGTCGATTTGGAACGGGGGGTGCGCGTCCAGCAGGTTTGCGTAGGTGCCGCCGCTCCAGCGTTGTTTCCCGGTGTCGGGGCCGGCGGGTTTCAGGTGCGCGGCGAGCAGGCGGTGGGCGCGCGCGCCGTCGCCGAGCCGCGCCCGGAGGGCGACTTTCCAGGCGAGGCTCCAGCCGGTGCCGCCGTCGCCGCGCGTGTCGAGGGTTTTGCGCGCGGCGGCGGCCAGCGCGGGCGTCGCGGCGGGGGTGATTTCGGCGCCGGGGTAGAGGCCCCACAGGTGCGCCACGTGGCGGTGGCGCGGGTCGGCCTCGGGGTAGTCCTCCAGCCATTCCATCACGCGCCCGCCGGCGCCGATGCGGGTGGGCGCGAGGCGGGCTTTTTTGGCGAGCAGCTCGGCGCGCAGCCCCGCGTCCACGCCCAGCACCTCCGAGGCGCGCGCGCACGCCTCGAAGAGGTGGCGGAGCAGTTGCATGTCGGCGGCCGGCCCCATGCACACGTGCGCCTTCCCGCCGCCGGGCAGCAGGAAGGCGTTTTCCGGGGAGTTGGACGGCGCGGTCACGAGCCAGCCGTGCGCCGGCTCCTCGATGAGCATGTCGAGGTAAAACAACGCCGCGCCCCGGAGCAGCGGCCACGCCCGGGCGAGAAACGCGCGGTCGCCGGTGAACAGGTAGTGGTCCCACAGGTGCTGGCACAGCCACGCCGAGCACGAGACGGTCGAGCCCCAGCTCGCCAGCTCGCCGGGCGAGGTGAAGCCCCACGGGTTCGCGAGCAGAAACGCCACCCAGCCGCGCGCCCCGTAGTAGGTGCGCGCGGTTTTCTCCCCCGGCCCCGCCAGCGAGGCGATGAGCGCGAAGAGCGGCTCGTGCAGCTCGGACAGGTTGCAGACCTCCGCCGGCCAGTAGTTCATCTGCGCATTGATGTTGAGGTGCCAGTCGCCGTTCCAGGGCGTCTGGATCTGGTCGGCCCAGATGCCCTGGAGGTTTGCGGGCAGGCCGCCGGGCCGGGAGGAGGAGATGAGCAGGTAGCGCCCGAAGTTGAAATACAACGCGGCCAGCGACGGATCGGGCGCGCCTTCCTGGAAACGCCGCAGGCGCTCCGGCGCGTCGCGCGTGGCGGCGGCGGGGTCGGCGGCGCCCAGCCGCAGGTGCGCGCGGTCGAAAAAGCGCCGGTAATCGGCCTCGTGCGCGGCCAGCAGCGCCCCGAAGGGCTTCGCCTGCGCGCGCCGGAGATCGGCGTCGGCGGCGGCGCGGGCGTCGGCGATGTTTCGCCCGGCAAAGGTGCGGATGTCCGTCGCGGCGGTCACGAACAGGAGCACTTCGTCCGCGCCGCGCACGCGCAGGACGCCGCCCGCGACCTCCACCGCGCCGCCGCGCGGGACGGCGCGCACGCGCGCCGCGTAGCGCACGCCGGCGGCGCCGCCGCGGCCGTCGTTTAGCCGGCCGTGCAGCTCAAGCCCGTCCGCGCCCGCCGGCTCGGTGACGGCGCGCTCGGGGCGCGAAAGCGTCGCGTCAAACGAAATCCGCCCGGGCCGGTCCGCGCGCAGGCGCAGCACGGCGGCTTCGTCGGGCGCGCTGACAAACGCCTCCCGCGTGAAACGCACGCCGCCCTGCTCGTAGGTGACGCGGCACACCGCCCGCGCCAGGTCAAGCTCGCGCCGGTAGCCCGTGACGGGCCGCGCCGCGGCCGGCGCGGCCAGCGCGGCGTCAGGCGTGGCGGCGGCTGGCGCGTCCGGCGCGGCGTCCGCGACGAATCGCAGGCGCAGGTCGCCGAGCATCTGGTAGCAGCCGAAGGGGACATTCGCCCCCGCGCCGTGCCCCGAGCCCTCGCCCGCGCAGGTGAAGTGGGCGTTGACCAGTTTTTCCGCCGCGGCGTTGTCGCCGGCCAGCAGCAGGCGGCGGATTTCCGGCAGCGCCGCCGCCGCGCCCGGGCGGTCGGCGTCCTGCGGCGAGCCCGACCACATGCCGTTTTCGTTGAGCAAGACGCGCTCCTCCGCGATGCCGCCGTAAACGGTCGCGCCGAGCCGCCCGTTGCCCAGCGGCGTGGCCTCGAAAAACTCCGTGGCGGGCGCCCCGAGCCAGACGAAGCGCGCCTCGTCCGCCGGCGGCGCGCCGGGCGGCGCGGCGTCCGCCAGCGCGCCGGGTGCTGCGTCCGCCGCCGTGCCGGGCGGCGCGCAAACGGCGGCCGGCGCGCAAGCCGCGAGAAAAAGGGCTGGCCAGAGGGCGGCGGCGGGCCGGGCGGCGATGGCGGCCCGGGCGGCGGTGGCAGGCCGGGCGGCGGTGGCGGACAAGGCGGCGGTTTCGCCGGGGTTTTTTGCAAAGGGCATCATGGTTTCGCGACGTTCCGGGTTTCATCAGCCGCGCGCAAGTCTTTCGAGGTGGCGAGCGCGATGACGCGCCCCTCGTCGCCCACCGCGCAGTAAAAGTGATAGACCACGCCGTCGTGCTTCAGCACCCAGGGCTTGTGCGCGAAGGTCCGGTCAAACGGCTCGCCGGGCTCGACCAGGTTCGGGCCGTCCCACCGGGTCCAGTGCACGAGGTCGTAGGAGCACGCGAAGGTGTCGAACGCGTGCGGGCGCCAGCGGAAGCCGAAATAAAACATCACCCAGACGTCGCCGATTTTCACGATTTGCGGGTCGCCCGAGATCGCCGGTTTGCCGGGGGCGTTGTCCACCACGAAGTCGGCGCCCAGGCGCGTCCAGCGCACCATGTCGCGCGACACCGCCATGCCGATGGCCTCGTGCGCGTGCACGGCGGATTTTCCGTTGTAAAACATGACAAACGGCCAGCCCGGCCCCCCGCCGTCCCCGGCGCCCAGGCCCGGCACCCCGGAGGCGACGCGGATGACGGTGCTCTTGTAAAGCGTGTTGCGCTCGAACGGGCGCGCGCCGGGCTGCGCGGTGGACAGCACGGGGTTCGCGGGCAGGCGCGTCCACTCCGCCGGCCGCGCGGGGTCGTCCGTGGACGCCAGGCCGATGGCGAGCGGGTCGGGCTCGTAGCCCTGCCGCGCGCCGCCGATGTAGGACAGCCAGTATTTCCCGTCGTGCGTGCCGGGCTCGTGCGTGCCGCCCTCCCAGCGCCAGTCCGGCAGCGAGATGCCGCCGTCGGCCTGCCAGGCGTCCCAGCCCTCGCGGCGGAACGAAAGGATTTTCCCGAGCTTTTCCCAGTGCAGGAGATCGTCGCTGCGCGCGAGAAACGTCTCGTAGCCGACCTCGTCGCGGATGGCGGCATACATCATATACCAGCGGCCCCGGTGGCGGAACACGCTCGGGCAGTCCACCAGCTCCGCCGCGCTCCCGCCCTTGAGCACGACGCCATATTTGAAGGGGGTTTTCACCTCGTCATGGATGCGGCGCATGACCTCGCCCGGCACCGCGCGCCCCGGCCCCGGCGGGAGCGGAATCACATCCGCCGGCGAAGCGCCCGGCGCGCCCCCCGGCGGAGGAGCCCCCGGCGGAGCCGCGTCCGGCGCGGCCCCGAGAAAACCGGCGATGGACAGGATGACGGCTGGGAGGGCGGCGGCGGCAAGGCGCGCGTGATGGCCGGGCATCGGGTGACGGCAGGGCGTTGGGCGGTGGCAGGGCCGGGTGGTGGCAGGGCGCATTGGAAAAAAGAGGGGGAAATCAATACGCCCAACCGCCCCGGAAATCTATCGGTATAACCCTTGGTTTATGCATTATCCTAAGAAAACCGCGCCTCCGCGACGCGCCTCCGCGACGCGCCCCCGCGCAGCCGGCCTCCCCCGCCCATTGGGCACAACTGACGCTGGCGCAGTCCCGTCGTAACGCGCAGCATGGCGGACTGCCGGCAAGGGCCGTGCAAAGGCCGTGCAAGGGCCATGCGAGCCCCCGTATTCAGCCGCAGGTTTCCAAACCCGCGCCACAGGGCGCCGCCGCGCCGGCGGGGATGGGCGGAGGGCGGGAGGGCGGGAGGCGGGCGCGCTACTCCGCCGGGACGATGCGGATGCTTTCGATGGCGAGGCGTTCGATGGGGGTGCTGCCCTCGCCGCCGGGCTGGCAGGGGACGCCCGCCAGGCGCTCCAGCACGTCGTCGCCGGCCACGAGTTCGCCGAAAGCGGTGTAGTTGCGGTCGAGGAAACGCGCGTCGCCGTGGCAGATGAAGAACTGGCTGCCGGCGGAGTCGGGATGCTGCGAGCGGGCCATGGAGATGACTCCGCGCACGTGCGGCCGGGCGCTAAACTCGGCCTTGATCTGGTAGCCGGGGCCGCCGGTGCCGGGCTGGCCGCGCGCGCCTTCGCGGGTGTTGGGGCAGCCGCCCTGAATCATGAAGCCCTTGATGACGCGGTGAAAGGCGTGGCCGTCGTAGAAGCCTTCGCGGGCGAGTTTTTTGAAGTTGGCGACGGTCTTCGGCGCGACTTCGGGCCAGAAGGCGATGGTCATTTCTCCGTAGGAGGTCTTGATGACGGCGTTTTCTTTGGGCGTGTTTGTGCTCATGAAGGGTCCATCAAAACGCGGCGCGGGCGCGCCGGGCAACCCCAATCGTTTCGGGACGGACGCAGGGGAAGCGGGACGGGTGCGCATGCCCGCCGTCAGCGAACCGCTGCTGCACTGGGTCGTGTCGGGCGAAATGGAGATGGAGGAACACGAGGATGGCG
>JAITDF010000512.1 GCA_031282705.1 Opitutaceae bacterium
CGCCCGCGCCGCCATTACGCGTTCGTTTTGTATCCACGCGGCCAGGGTCATGCCGCGTTCGTGGTGGAAGCGGCGTGAGAGGTGGTCGGGCGAGCAGCCCAGGCTTCTGGCCAGCGCGGCTATGCCGAGCTCGGGGTTGGCCAGTTGCGCATAGACCAGCTTTTCCGTCTCGATGATGAGCGGGGAGCCCTGCGCGGGGGCCGGCGCCGGGCGGGCCATCTCGCCCAGCAGGGTCAGCAGAAAAACTTCTATCAGCGCATTCACGTAATGCCGTCTTTCCGCCCGCGGCACACGGTCGCGCCCCCGCATGTCATCCATGTATCGCAATGCGTCGCGGGCCTTGTCGCCGGGCACGGGCATCGTGCCGTAGCCCTGGATGCGGCGCGCGGGGTCGGCGCGTCCCCGGTGCAGGAACAGCCGGTTCCGTTGATACATGCACACAAGAATGCCGTAGGCGGTGCGCGTGTCGCGCGGGGTTTCCGCGTGGGGCACGCCGCTCGGCATCACGCACACGTCGCCGGTGCCGGCGCGGAATTTCCCGCCGGGGCATTCAAATTCCGTCGCCCCGCCCGTTTGCACGAAAAACTCCGGGGTGGAGTGAAAATACGATCGTGGGCACGGGCGCCACAACCCGGCCTCGGGCGCGATGTGCACGCGCAGCCGGTCCGCGCGCAGCCGCCTCAGGGTGCGCGTCAGGTCGTGCTTGAATTCCTCCTGCGGGTTCATGCGGGGTTCGCGGGGCGGATGAGGTTTCATAGTGATAAAGTATCGACGGAAAAGTGATATGAATTGCGGAAAATTACAATAATGAAATCTGGATTCCCCCCGTCCGGGCGGATTGTTTTTTTGGCGGATTCAAATTCCGGCGGACCGCGTCCGACGGGTGTTTGTTTCATACTTCATCTCAAATCAAAAATTACTATTATGACCGATCATAACTCCGCCATCCAGGTCACTGTCTGGAACGAGAACCGCCATGAGAAAAAAAATCCCAAGGTGGCCGCCATCTACCCGCAGGGCATCCACGGGGCGATTGCCGCCGCGTTAAGCGCCGAATCCGGCCTCGCCGTGCGCACCGCCACGCTCGACGAGCCCGAGCACGGCCTCACGCAGGCCGTGCTTGATGGCACGGACGTGCTGATCTGGTGGGGCCACATGGCGCACCACGACGTGCGGGATGAAATCGTGGAGCGCGTGAAGAAACGCGTCCACGCCGGCATGGGCCTCATCGTGCTGCATTCCGGCCATTACTCGAAAATCTTCAAGGCGCTCATGGGGACGGCCTGTTCGCTCAAGTGGCGCGAATCCACCGACAAGGAGCGCCTCTGGGTCGTCAATCCCGCGCACCCTGTCGCCGCCGGCCTGCCCGGGCATTTCGAGTTGCCGTTTGAGGAAATGTATGGCGAGCCCTTCGCCATCCCCGCGCCGGACGAATTGGTGTTCATCTCGTGGTTCACGGGCGGCGAGGTGTTCCGCAGCGGCGCCGCGTGGCAGCGCGGCTGCGGGCGTGTCTTCTATTTCCGCCCCGGCCACGAAACCTATCCGACTTACCACGACGCCAACATCCAGCGCGTCATCGCCAATGCCGTCCGCTGGGCGCGCCCCGCCGCCAACCTTGCCGACATCCATCCCCCGCGCCCTGAAGCCTGCGCCCCGCTCGAACCGCTCCCCCCCGATCCCGGCGCGGCGGAACGTCCTGCCATCGGGCACCGTTGAACGCTCCCCGTCCGGCATCGGTTCGGGCAGACAAAACCGGGCCGATGCCGCCGCCCCTCCATTTGCCAGCCGTCACCTTCCACTCCGCCATGAGCACCGCCGCCAAAAAAAACACCGCCCGCCCCGCCGCCATTCGCCTCGCCATCATCGGCGCCGGCGGCATGGCCAACAGCCACGCCGCCCGCTACGCCAAAATCAAAGGCTGCAAGGTCGTCGCCGCCGCCGACATCGACCGCGCCCGCGTCGAGGCATTTTGCGCAAAATACAATATTCCCGACGCCAGCACCGATCCCGCCGGACTCCTCGCCCGCGACGACATTGATGCCGTTTCCATCGTCACGCCCGATGCGTTTCACGCCCCGCTCTCCATTCAAAGTTTGCAGGCCGGCAAGCACGTGCTCTGTGAAAAACCCCTTGCGCTCAACCACGCCGAAGCCCTGCGCATGGTCGCCGCCGCGCGCCAGGCGGGCGTCATTAACATGGTCAACTTCTCCTACCGGGACTGGCCCTGCATCCAGGCCGTGGCCGCTCTCGTGCGCGAAGGCGGGCTCGGCGAACTCCGCCATGTCGAGGCCGGCTATCTCCAATCCTGGCTCCCCTCAAAAATATGGGGCGACTGGCGTGAACAACCCGGCCTCCTCTGGCGCCTTTCCACCCGGCACGGCAGCCAGGGCGTGCTGGGCGACATCGGCGTCCACATCGTGGATTTCGCTACCTATCCCGCCGGCCCCATCGCCAGCGTCTATTGCAAGCTCAAAACTTACAAAAAAGCCCCTCGCAACCGCATCGGCTCCTACGTCCTCGACGCCAACGACTCCGCCGTGATGACGGTGGAATTCGCCAACGGCGCCCTCGGCGCCATCCACACCACCCGCTGGGCCGGCGGCCACGCCAACCGGCTCCACCTGAAAATTTCCGGCACCCTCGGCTCCATCGAAATAGACTCCGAGCGCGCCACCGACGCCTACCGCATCAGCACCGGCCCCTCGCTTGACAAGGCGGAGTGGAAAGAGGTGCGAGTCAAACCCACCCCCAACAACTACCAACGCTTCATCGACGGCATCCGCACGGGCAGACAGCCGCAACCCGACTTCGTCCGCGGCGCCGAAGTGCAACGCATCCTCGACGCCTGCCAGGATTCCGACCGGCGGGGCGGGCCGGTGAGCCTCCGTGTTTCATAAAAACGGTTTGTTGCCATTTTTTCCGCCGCTCCGCGCAACATCGGTTATGCACTTTGCATACAAGCCCGGCTTCGCCGGCAGTTTAAGTATCAAGCTGATGTTACGCAGTCGGCAGATTTTGGCAGGGCGGTCTCGGCGAGACCGCCGTCGTTTGCCTCGTGGTGCTCGCGGCGGTCTCGGCGAGACCGCCCTGCCAAAACTGGCCGCCGCGTAACATCAGTATCAAATCTAAGTTTAAGTCCAAACCCATGCAACCGGAGCCTTCAACTTAAACTTCTTCTGGCGGCTTCGCCGCCAGGAGAATTGTGTCTGGTATGTGTGTCTTTCGCCTGTTGCCGTCTGGTGTTTGCCAGATGATTGTATTTCCCGCCCGCCGCCATGCCCGGCCATCCTGCCGCCGTCATACCACATGATGCCATCGCTCCCGCCACGCGCCCTTTCTTATTCGCTTTATCGCGACCGCGTCCTCGCGGGATGGCTCGGCAAATCCATCGGCGGTGTCATCGGTGCGCGCCTTGAAGGCCACAAGGAACTCAAGCGCCTCACCCTCGGTGAACTCTGGCCCGGCGAAATCATCCCCAACGACGACCTCGACCTGCAAATCCTCTGGCTCGAATACCTTCAGGAACGCAATCTCCACCCCGCCCCGCCTGACCTCGCCCGCTTCTGGCAGGAACGCTGCTGGTATTCTTTTTGTGAATACGGCGTCTTCCTCAACAACCTCCAGCGCGGCATTGCGCCGCCCCTCTCCGGCACGTGGAACAACCGTTTTTTCAAAAACTCGGAAGGCTGTCCCATCCGTGCCGAAATCTGGGGCTATGTCGCCGCCGGCAATCCCGGCCTCGCCGCCGGGCTCGCCCGTCTCGACGGCCAGCTCGACCACGGCGAAACCAGCATCCGGATCGAACAATTCCTTGCCGCCCTCACCGCCGAGGCGGTCGCCGGCGGCGACCTGAATGCCGCCCTTGACGCGGGCATCTCCGTTCTCCCCGCCGATTGCGATGTGGCGCGCGCCATTCCCCGCGTCCGCGAAATCGCCCGCCGGCACGGCGGCGATGAGCGCCAGGCATGGCGTCTCGTCATTCGCGAATACGGACACCGCAACGCCAACGACGCGCTTGCGAACCACGCCCTCATGCTCCTCGCCCTTTTCACCTGCCGCTCCGATTTTGCCCAAGCCATGCGCCTGTGCGCTGACTTCGGCTGGGACACCGACTGCACCGCCTCCACCCTTGGCGCCCTGCTGGGCGCTCTCGGCGGCACCGCCGCGCTCCCTCCTGAATGGATCGAAAAACTCGGCCCCCGCGTTGTCTGCGGCATCCACGTCAGACACAAAGAAGCCACCTTTGAAACCCTCGCCGACGACGCCTGCCGCCTCGGCGTCGAGATGTCCCTTTCACGCAATCCTGGCATCACCTTCGAAGGCGCGCCCGAAGTCGCCGTCCGGCCCGCGCCGGCGCCCCCCGGGTTGCGCATGGAAACGATTTTCGACGACGACGACGGCCCCGTGCTTCATGACGCGAGCCCCACCCGCCTTGTCCTCGTTTTTCAAAACACCTCGACGGCCCCGCGCAACGGCTCGGTCCATATTGATGCGCCGGAGGGCGTCCAGTGTGATTTGGAGATGGCCGCCCCGACTCTGCTTGTCCCGCCGGCGAGCGAAGTCCGCCTGCCGCTGACTGTCCGCCGCAAGCCGGCCGCCGTCGGCGACTGGCTCCCCGACAAAAACCTGTTCACCGCCACTTGGCGCTCCGCCGCCGCCGGCACCCTCGCGGCGCATACCTTCGGACTTGGAGGCGCCCGCCAGTGGCAGGTTTACGGCCCCTACTGGGACATGTGGGACAAAACCGCCAGCCCCGTCTGCCCTTATAACAACGAAACCATTGTCGGCGGCCCGTTCCGTGTCGGACTCACCGGCGACTGCTACAACCACTACGTTGACCCCGACACCCCCTACCTCGATGAAGCCCGCCTCCTCCACGAAGACCTCCCCGAAGAACTCCCCCTCCATCTCGAACGCGGCGAAGATATTCTCGAAGCCGCCGATCTCGGCGGTTTCCACGGCCAGGCCTGTTATTATTTCGTGCGCACCCTCCGTTCCCGTGAACCCGGCGTCGAAGCCGGCCTCATGATCGGCCGCACCGGCCCCGTCCGCGTGTGGGTTGACGGGCGCCTCCTCATCCGCAAAGACACCCACCGCTGCTGGGCCACGCTTGACGACGCCCACGCCTGCGTGTCCTTCGACGGGCGTCCCCGCCGCATCGTGATAAAGGCCGCCCGCCTCGCCGACACCTTCACCCTCAGCCTCCTCCTCATGCGCACCAAAACCGCCGACTATCATCGCGGCATCTCAAACATCCACGATTGTTTCGAAGACCTTCCTTCGATTAGTGGTTAAACAACCAAACCATTATTTTGAACAGAAGGAAACAAAGGCAACGAAGATAAAAACAAAGAAGACATGTGAAATGAAAGGTTTTCTTCGTTCCCTTCGTTTCCTTCTGTTCAATAAAACCGAACCATTAAATTAACCGCGAAGGACGCGAAGGATGCGAAGAACGGAAAAATGAAACTGGGAAAACAACAACCTTCAGAACCTTCATCCTTCGCGCCCTTCGCGTCCTTCGCGGTTATAAAAAACAAACCATTATTTTGAACCACGAAAAACGCCAAAGCACGCGAAAGCGATCCCTTCCTTTTCGCGACATTTCGCGTTTTTCGCGGTTTCAATAAATCGAACCATTAAATTAACCGCGAAGGGCGCGAAGGATGCGAAGAACAGAAAAATGAAATTGGAAAAACAACAACCTTCAGAACTTTCATCCTTCGCGCCCTTCGCGTCCTTCGCGGTTATAAAAAACAAACCATTATTTTGAACCGCGAAAAACGCCAAAGCACGCGAAAGCGATCCCTTCCTTTTCGCGACATTTCGCGTTTTTCGCGGTTTCAATAAATCGAACCTTATTTTTAGACAGAATGAACAGAATTCTCAGAATTACAAAAAATAAAAACATCATTCTGTTGAATTTTGTAAATTCCGTTAATTCTGTCTAAAATAACCGAGCCATTATTATAATCTGCCTTTCCAAACCAAATCCCATGCCATTCGCAGCCTTGAAATGCCCTCCGCAATCCGTCCACCTCGTCGGTGAAAAAAAAGATTGCCGCCGGATGCGGCGGCTGCCCGGCGGGCGCTGGGAGGCGGACGGCGTCGAGGCGCGTTGGGACGCGGGCGGCGGGGCGGCGAGCGGGCGGGTGTTCGTCGCCGCGCCGCGCGCGGAGGTTTCCCGGCTGGTGCTGCGCTGGCCGGCGGTGTTTTCGGACGAGACCCTGTTTCTTGGCGACGCGTGGGAGCGCGGCTACGGCGATTTGCAATGGCGAAGCCGCCAGCCCGAGCGGGTCATGCCCTGGTATTTCCTGGCGCACGACCCGGCGCGGCGGACCACCGCCGGGGCCGGCGTCGCGACGCAGCCGGGCGCGTTCTGCTTCTGGACGGCGGACGACACGGGGGTTTCGCTCTGGCTCGACTTGCGCAACGGCGGCGGCCCCGCGCGGCTTGGGGACCGCGAGCTGCACGCGGCCACGGTGGTGGCCTCCGGGCATGCGGACATGGACGCGTTTGCGGCGGCCTCGCGCTTCTGCCGCGAGCTTTGCCCGCGCCCGCGTCTCGCGCCGCATCCGGTCTGCGGCGGCAACAACTGGTATTACGCGTATGGCGAAAATTTCGACGCGGCGGCGGTGGTGCGCGACGCGCGGTTTCTCGCGGAGATTTCCGGGGGGCATCCGAACCGTCCGTATTGCGTGATCGACGCGGGCTGGACGCCGGGCGGCACGTGTCCGGGCGGGCCGTGGGCGCACGCCGATCCGGTCCGCTTTCCCGACATGGCCGGGCTTGCCGGGGAGATGGCCGCCCTCGGCGCGAGGCCGGGCGTCTGGATGCGGCTTTCCGCGTTGCGCGCGGGGGCGGACGGCGTGGCGCGGGGGCGGCTCCGCGCCGGCCCGCAACCGGCGCCCGAGAAGGCGCTCGACCTGACGGACAGGGACAACCTGGAAATGATCGCCGCCGATGTCGCGCGCGTTCGCGACTGGGGCTACCGTCTCCTGAAGCATGATTTTTCCACCTACGATTGTTTTGGCCGCTGGGGTTTTGAAATGGGCGCGGAGCTGACGGCGCCCGGCTGGCACTGGGCCGACCGCTCGCTGACCAACGCCGAGGTGATTCTGCGTTTCTACAAAACCATCCGCGAGAGCGCGGGCGACGACACGGCCGTCATCGGCTGCAACACCGTCGGGCATCTGGCCGCGGGGCTGGTGGAGGTGCAGCGCGCCGGGGACGACACCTCCGGGAGGCACTGGGAGCGCACCCGCCGCATGGGCGTGAACACCCTCGCGTTCCGCCTGCCGCAGCACGGGGCGTTTTTCGCGGTCGATGCCGATTGCGTCGCGCACACCCCGCGGACGCCGTGGGAAAAAGACCGCCAGTTTCTGGACTTGGTCGCGCGCAGCGGCACGCCGCTGTTTGTCTCAACCGATCCGGCGCTGGTGACGGACGCGCAAAAAAAAGTTTTCAGCGCCGCCATGCGAATCGCCCTGGACGGCGGCGAGCCCGGCGGCACCGGGCCGCTCGACTGGCTGCGCACCACGAGCCCGCGCCAGTGGCGCCTCGGGAGCGGGACGGCTGCCTATGACTGGACGGAGCCGCGCGGGGTCTGGCCGTTCGCCTGTGATTGATTGCATGACACCCGCCGGGAAAACAGG
>JAITDF010000514.1 GCA_031282705.1 Opitutaceae bacterium
AAAACCCAAATCCCAAAGGGTGACGCGGCGGCGGGGCCGCGCTGCTTTTCCTCGAACTTTGTCCATCGGGCTCCCCGGTGGATTTTGTCCTGTGGGATTTCTTTGGGACTGATGTTACGCGGCGGCCACTTTTGGCAGGGCGGTCCCGCCGAGAACGCCGTCGTTTGCCTCGTGGTGCTCGCGGCGGTCTCGGCGAAACCGCCCTGTCAAAATCTGCCGACTGCGTAACATCAGTTTGGGATTTGAGATTTGGGATTTGGAATTTTTTTGGGATTTGGGATTTGGGGATTTGGGATTTCTTCTGGTTTTGGGATTTGGGATTTCAAAACACGCGATTCTCCCATGCAGTCCTCCCGTGAAACCAAAACTGAAATGGGGCATCCTCGCGACCGGCGGCATCGCCGGAAAGTTCGCCCTGGGCGTGGCGGCGTCGCGCACGGGCGTGGTGGCGGCGGCCGGGAGCCGGACAGCGGAAACGGCGCGGCGCTTCGCGGCGGAACACCGCATCCCGCGCGCGCACGGCAGCTACGAGGCGCTGCTGGCCGACCCGGAGGTGGACGCGGTGTATGTCGCGACACCGCACCCCGCGCACCTCGAATGGGTGCTGAAGGCGGCGGCGGCGGGCAAACACATCCTCTGCGAAAAACCGCTCGGCATGAGCCGCGCCGAGGGCGCGCAAATGATCGGCGCGGCGCGGCGGCACGGCGTGTTTTTGATGGAGGCGTTCATGTATCGCTGCCACGCGCAGACGGCGAAAATCGCCGGGCTGGTGCGCGACGGCGCGCTGGGCCGCGTGGGCCTGGTGCAGGCGGCCTTCGGCATCAACCGGCCCTTCGACCCGAAGTCGCGCCTGTGGGCGCGGGAGCTGGGCGGCGGCGGCATCCTCGACGTGGGCTGCTACCCGGTGTCGCTGGCGCGCCTCGTCGCGGGCGCGGCGGCGGCGGGCGCGGCGGCGGGAGGCGGGGCGGCGGCGGGAGGCGGGACGGGAGGCGCGGCGGCGGCAGCGGGCGCGACGGCGGGAGGCGCTGCGGCGGCGGGCGGAGGGGCTGGAGGCGGGGCGGGAGGGGCGGCGGGAGGCGCGGCGGCGTTTCTCGACCCGGTGGAAGTGGCGGGCGCGGGGCTGGCGCACCCGGAGACGGGCGTGGATGTTTACGCGGCGGCGACGCTGCGCTTCGCCACCGGCATGATCGCGCAAGTGTCGGCCGGCATCGGCCTGCGGCAGGACAACAGCGCCCGCATCCACGGCACCCAAGGCTGGCTGCACGTGCCCTGGCCGTGGAAACCGACGCGCGGCGGCGGCGCCGCCGCGCGCCTCCTGCTGCACCGCGAAGACGCGCCGGCGCCGGAGGAGATCGTGCTGCCCTTCGCCGGCGACGAATACGCGCTGGAGGCCGACGCGGTGGCGGAGGCGCTCGCCGCCGGCCGCCAGGAAGCCGCGCCGATGAGCTGGGCCGACACGCTCGGCAACCTCGACACGCTCGACCGCTGGCGCCGCGCCGCGGGGGTGATGTATTGATGGGACGCAGTCGGCAGATTTTGGCAGGGCGGTCTCGCCGAGACCGCCGCGTTCGTCACTCGTGGCTCCCGGCGGTCTGGGCGAGACCGCCCTGCCAAATGCCTGCCAAAAGACTGGCTGCCGCGTAACATCAGTAAAAAAGAAAGACTAAAGAGAAAAATGAAGAGGGTGGGGAGGGGCGGGGGCGCTCGCCGTCATGCCCATTCGGGCGGGTTTTGGAGTTCGGGTTTGAGGATGCCGATGCAGGGCAGGTTGCGGTAGCGCTCGGCGAAATCGAGGCCGTAGCCGACGACGAAGCGGTCGGGGATCTGGAAGCCCACGAAGTCCGCCTCGCATTCCACTTCGCGACGGCCCCGCTTGTCGAGCAGCACGCAGGTGCGCAGGCTGGCGGGGTTTTGTTTTTTGAGCAGGTTGACGACCACGGAGAGCGTCTTGCCGGTGTCGAGGATGTCGTCGATCACGAGCACGTGGCGGTTGGTGATGTCGAGCGAGAGGCTGTGCAGGAGCTTGGGCTTGCCGTGCGACTTGGTGCTGTTGCGGTAGCTGAAGATGCGGATGCAGTCGAGGCGCGTGGGATTGGGCACGTGGCGGAGCAGGTCGGCGGTGAAAAAAATCGAGCCGTTGATGATGGCGACCGCCGTGATTTCCTCGTCCCCGTAGGCTTCGGCGATGGCGGCGCCGAGTTTTTTGAGCCGGCGTTTTATGTCGGCGGCTGACACGAGGATGCTCTCCAGGTCGCGGTGCGTGACATGAAGGCGGGCGGCGGGCATGGCGGTGGGCATGGCGGTGGACGGTGGCGGTGGACGCAGTTGGAAAAAGCCCTTGCAATACCAACCCCGCGGGGCGCGTGGCAACAGGTATCGTTAGCCGGGTCAAACTCCTTGCGGCGCGGCCGGTTATGCGGCCGGTTATTTTTCCGCGTTTTCAGGCTTCGTCCGGCGAGCGTGGCGCAGGTCGGCGGACTGTCGCTTCGCCCGGAACCAAACCCGCCCCTGCCCCGCCCCCGCCCGGCTCACGGCGACCACTGGAGGTAAACGGTGGAAAAATTGCTCCCGCCCTTGATCCGGCCAAACATCGAGGATGTCTCAAAAATGCCGGAACGATGATGGACGCCCGCGCCCAGCCACCAGCCGCGGAGACGCCTCCACCCCGTCATGTCGCCCAAGTTCACATCCAGCGAAAAATCCAGAAAGTTCAGCAACCGGCTGGTCTTGTATCCATTGCGCGCAAGGATGCGCTCCTCGTAGCAGGTGATCGAATCCGAGTAGGACATGCCCTCGGCAAACCCGATACGCACCCGCCACGGCAGCGGGATGACATAGTAAAACTTCACCGCCAGCACGTATTCGGTGGCGGCGCCCTGCGCGGACGAGGCGTAATGATGCACCAAGCCCGGCGTAAGATACACCTCGACCGGCAATCCCATGAGATTGTCGGCCAGCGGGTAGCCATAAAACAGCGAAGTCATGCGGACAGCCGCGCCGCCGGCCACTTTTCCGCTCAATGCCTCCAGGACGGTGGCATCCGTGCCGGCGCCTTGCGCGAGCCGCAGGTAGGGGCGGAGGGCCAATGGTTGCGGTCCGCCGGCGGGCCCCGCCGGAAGGTTGAAAAACCCCGCGCCGAGAAACGCCTCCCACTCCATGCGATCATTCACCGCCGGACTTGAGCGGGCGGCACGGTCGAGAAACGCCGCCTCCGCGGAGCCGATCAAGTAAAGGTTGCGGTAAACCTGCCGGCGCACCTTGAGCCGGAGACGCGCATCCGCGCCCGCGCCCGTGTCATGCACGCCGAGCCCGTAATAATTGCGGTTGAAGTCGGAAGTCTTGGCGCGCAACTCCACCTCGGGCTGAAACCGCCAGCCCGCCGGCTCGACGACGGCGCCCAGGCGGACAATGCCCTGGACGCGCCCGTCCACGTCGCCCAGCACCTCCCCGTCCAGCCGCCAGCCGGACTGGAAGTGCCGGCGCAGCTGCACACCCAAGTCCAGCGCATCCAGCCGGATCTCGTTTTGCAGCCCCCTGGGGATGTCGAAAAAACGATAACGCGCGAGAAAGTTGACCTCGCCCCGCGGCCCGGCCCAGGCATGCAAACCACCCTCCAACCCGCGAAAAAACACATGCCTGCCCTCGTAAAAAAAGAGCGGCACAATATCCGCCACCGTGTCATCGCCGCCGTGAAACGGCACATCCGCATAACGCAGGCCCATGCCCAGCCCCCAGCGCGGCCCCTCCCCTGCGGACCGGGCCGCCGGCTCGCCGTCCGGCGCCGGCCCCGCCCCGCCGGACGGGACGCCGCCGGCGCAAAACCCCGCCGCCACGAAAAAAATGCCCCGCCCCGCGGCGCGCCACCAGGCCAAACCCCGGACGCACCCCCGCATGGCCCCGCCGGCATGGCCGGCGGTGATGAACGCGCGCGCAAACACAAACACACTCCAATCTCGCCATTCCGGCCATTATTGCAACCGCCGCCGCCACTCAGCCCGTTCGGAGGCGTGGAAAAGGCGAAAAAACGGCGGCCAGCCCGGGAGATTTTCGATTTTCGATTGGGCGCTGCCGTGCCGGTTCGCTGGCGGGAGCGGAAGCTCCCCAATCGAAAATCGAGTTCCGGGCGAAGCGAGAAGCCTGACATCGAAAATCGAAAATCCCCCCAGGCCAGCCGCTCCGCGTAACATCGGTTAAAATTCCCTTGCATCGCGGAAGCGCGGGCGTTTACTCACGCCCCTTTTCACCTTTTAACCAACTCAAGCCATGGCCAGAATTTGTGCAATCACCGGCAAACGCCCCGTCACGGGCAACCGAATCAACCGCAAAGGGCAAAGCAAAAAGAGCGGGGGCATCGGCACGCATGTGACGAGCATCACCCGCCGCAAATTCCGCCCGAATCTCCAGCGCATCCGCATCAAGACCGAAAACGGCGGCACCAAACGCGTGCTCGTCTCGGTGAAGGCCATCAAAGCCGGCCTCGTCGAAAAAGTGGTCTGAGCCCGCCCGCCCCCAAACCCGGCTCCATTTGCCAAACGCAACCCGCGCCGGGTTGCGTTTTTTTTGCCCCGCCGGGATGGATTGCCCCGCGCCCCGCCCGAGCCGGGCCGGCGGCCCTTGGCCGGAACCGGACTGCGCGCGCACACGCGCCGGAATGCCGGAACCCGGCCCGGAATCACTCCTCCAGCTCGACGTTCCAATAGGCGACATCGAGAAAATCCTTCCACATCTCGCGGTGATGCGTGTTGAGCACGAGACTGATGACCGGACGCCATTTCGGCCTGGCCGGCTTGCGGATGAGGCGCATGCCCGCGTCATGCGGAAGGCGGTTGGCCTTGCGGGTGTTGCAGCGGATGCAGGAGCACACGATGTTTTCCCACGTGGTGCGGCCGCCGTGATGGCGCGGGATGACGTGGTCCAGGTTAAGCTCCTCGCGCGGGAACACACGCGCGCAATACTGGCACTGGTTCTTGTCGCGCTCGAAGACGTTGTTGCGCGTGAGCTTCAACTCCTTGCAAGGCAGCTTGTCGAAAAACGTGAGCAGGATGACGCGCGGCAGGCGGATGAGCCGGCTGGGCGTGCGCACCATTTCCAAGGCCCCGACCGGCGGGTTGGCATGCGAAAAATCCATCCAGTCCAGCATGCTGAAAACGCGGAAGTCGTCGTCCTGATGATGGACGACGGAAGCATGTCCCCGCGCGAGGAGCGCGAAGGCCCGTTTTGCGCCGATCACATTCACCGCCTGCCAGAGGCGGTTGAGGACCAGCACCGGTTGTTCAAGCACGGCCTCCATGTCGGGGGCTTCTGCTAGTATCCGGAAAGCGGAGTGTCAAGCGGCGCGCAGCGTTTTTCCGCAGGCGTGACTCCCTTTGCGTGTTTCCCCTGCCCGATGCGCGTGACATCAGTTGCGTCAACTTAAACTGCCCGGCTTAAACTGCCGGACCGACCTCGTCGTCTATACCGGCGACAACGTCACCAACGTCGCCCCCCGCCAGCAACCCGGCTGGGACGCCCTCCTCGAAGTCCCCATCGCCCGCGCGCTCCCCCACGCCATCATCCTCGGCAACCACGACGACGAATACGACTGGACCCGCGCCCAAATCATCGCCTGCGTCTCCCCAAAACCCCACTCCCTCACCCGGCACGGCCCCGCCCACCTCGCCGGCGCCGGCAACTATTACCTGAAAATCCTTCCCTCGGCAAAAGCCGCCACCGCCGCCACCACCGCCGCCTCAGCCGCCGAAACATCCGAAAACGACCGCCCCGCCGCCATCCTATGGTTTATGGACTCCCTCGCCTACCGCCACGACGCCAAAGGCAAAAGAAACGGCTACGCCAGCGTCACCCGCGAACAAATCGACTGGTATCGCCAGACCAGCGCCGCCCTCACCCGCGCCAACCACGGCGCTCCCCACCCCGCCCTCCTCTTCCTCCACACCCCCCTCCACGAATTCGACTACATCGTCGATACCCGCAACCGCCGCCACTTCGCCCCCGTCCGCCCTTGGGTCGGCATCTGCCAGGAACCCGCCGGCGCCGGCCCCATCAACACCGGCCTCTTCGCCGCCATGCACGACGCCGGCGACGTCATCGGCGTCTTCTGCGGCCACAACCACTACAACAACTACATCGGCGTCTTCGAGGAAATCGTCCTCGCCTACGGCCGCTGGAGCGGCGACGACCAGGCCACCACCTACAAACGCATCGGCGCCAAAATCGAAGGCGGCGCCAACATCATCGTGCTGAAGGAAAACGCCCGCGCCTTCACCACCCACACCCGCCTCCACACCGGCGGCATCATCCACCAAGCCCGATACCCCGACTCCTTCGCTCTCCCAAAAAAGAAAAAACAACCCCACCAGCTCTACATCCCCTGACCCTGCCCCGCCCCCACCGCCGCCCTCGCCGCCCGCCACCGCCGCCGCCCCGCGCCGCCGTTTCCCCCGCAAAACCAACCGCCCGCCTCGCCCGCCATGACCTCCCGCGCCTTTCATTTCGCCATTCGCCCGTTGCGCCCTTTGCGCCCTTTGCTCTTCGCCCTTTGCGCCTTCCTTCCCCCCGCCCGCGCCGCCAACGTCTATTGGACCGCCGCCACCGGCGCCTGGTTCACCCCCGGCGCCTGGCGCGCCGCCTCCCCCGCGGGCGCCGCCCGCAACGCCCCCGCCGCCACCGACAACGCCATCGTCGCTTCCGGCTCCCTCGACATCGGCGCCGGCGTCTCCGCCACCAACGCTATCGCCGCCATCGGCTCCGGCGCCGGTTTGCGTGGCGCGGGCGTCCCGCCTATAAGCGCTAAGATACTATAGCAAGCTATGCGACACGGGCGGGGGAGCGTTTTCCGGGGCGGGAGCTTGCCAGGGAAGAGCGGATGGAAGGGCCGTTTGCGAGGAAGAAGCGAAGGGAGGGAGCGAGGCGGAGGCAGGCCAGGAGGCAATCGCGCGCCTCGACAAACTCAGCCCATCGGCTGAGAGCATGTTGACAAAATTCTATCGAGATAAAAATCGGCATTTTTAAATGGAAAGCAATCTGAGCAGAATGGCGCTAAGTTAAGGGTGGTTGTCGTCATTTGTCGCGGCGGGACCTGGATACGACCATTTC
>JAITDF010000537.1 GCA_031282705.1 Opitutaceae bacterium
CCGAAGCTCAGTTTCCCGGCCACCTTGCTTGTTGTGCTCAAATCCTTCCGATTACGTCCCATATGCCGCCCATCTTCTCGTTTTCTTCTCTTTTGTCAATCACTAATTAAGTAGTATTGTGCCTAGGCCTGAGGCCCGCGAAGGGGGGCGCGCCGGCAATACGGCGCGCGCGCTTTCGGGAGCAGACTTGCCAGTCCGCGCTACGACGGGCCGCGCTGCGACGGCACCGCGCGGCGGCGGCGGCGCGCTGCTGCTGCGGCGCATTACGGCGGGGGCCGCGTGACCTCGGCCTGTAATTTCACTCGATGCCGCAGGCCTTGCGGGCGCGGGTGAGGACTTGCGCGGCGACGGCGCGGGCACGCCGGGCCCCATCGGCGAGGACCTGGTTCACGTAATCGAGGTTCGCCGCCAGCTCGGCGCGGCGGGCGCGGGCCCCGGCGAAGAAATTCCAGTAGTGCTCGAAAAGCGCCTTTTTCAAGTCGCCGTAGCCGAGGCCGCCGGCGCGGAGGCGTTCCTCGAAGTCGCGCGCGACATCGGCGGGGGCGACGAGCCTTAGGAGCTGGATGGCGAGGTTTTGGCCGGCGTCGGGCTTCGGCTCCTGCGGCGTGCGGCTGTCCATCACGATGCCCATGATTTTTTTCCGCGCGGCCTTTTCGTCGCCGAAAATGTCGATGGTGTTGCCGTAGCTCTTGCTCATCTTCTGCCCGTCGAGCCCGGGCACGGTGGCGGCGTCCTCGCGAATCTCCGGTTCGGGGATGACAAAGGTCTCGCCGTAGGCCTGGTTGAACTTGACGGCGATGTCGCGGGTGATTTCGAGGTGCTGCTTCTGGTCCCTGCCGACGGGGACGAGGTTCGAGTCGTAGAGCAGGATGTCGGCGGCCATGAGCACGGGGTAGGCGACAAGGCCGAAGTTTGGGGCGATGCCCTTGGCGAGTTTGTCCTTGTAGCTGTGCGCGCGCTCCAGGAGGCCCATCGGGGTGAGGGTGCCGATCAGCCAGGCGAGTTCGCAGACTTCGGGGATGTCGCTCTGGCGCCAGAAGATGCTGCGTTGCGGGTCGAGTCCGCAGGCGAGGAAATCGAGCGCGACGCCGAGGGTGTTTTTGCGGCGCGCGGCGGGGTCGGTGAGCGAGGTCATCGAGTGGTAGTCGGCGATGAAGTAGAAGGCGTCGCCGCGTTGCTGGAGTTCGACGGCGGGTTTGATCGCGCCGAAATAGTTGCCGATGTGGAGCGTGCCGGAAGGCTGGATGCCGGTGAGGATGCGCATGGTGGGAAATTTTTGATTCTCGATTTTCGACCTGGTTTTCCAGTTAGCGGGAAAGCCCGGGGGGTGAAAAGCGGAAAGTCGGCGGGGGTTGCAGATAACCTGAACCCGCGCGCTGGTTTCTTGCCTGCCGCATAAAAACGCCCGCGCAACAAACCTGCCGTCTCACCGTTGAAATTGCCTCCACCGCGCCGGTCTCGCTCCGCATCGAGGCCGGCAAAGAACGCCCCGCCGCGCAGGAAATCCCCGCCACCGGCGGCGCGGACAACGGGCGCGCCGTCGAACTCGGCGTCATCGCACTCCCCGCCGGCGGGACCACGCCGCACCTCCGCCCTGTGGCGGAAAAATGGACGCCGCCGCGCCTCCGCGCCGTCACCCTCACGCCCGTCACCCAATGACGCGCATCCCTCTGTTGTTCTTCGTTCCCTTTGTTGTCTTCCGTTCAATTTTCAGAGGTTCCCATCCCATAATCCCTCACTTTTCTCTTGATTGACCGCATGCCCGTCTTTTCGCGGTTAAACACGGTTCCCTTTGCAGCTGATGTTACGCAGTCGGCAGATTTTGGTAGCCGTCGTTTGCCTCGTGGTGCTCGCGGCGGTCTCGGCGAGACCGCCCTGCCAAAAGCTGCCGACTGCGTAACATCAGTTTACAGGTTCCCGCCCCTCCCGCAGGCCGCGGGCGCCGGACGCGTCCGCAGCAACTCCCGCCGCAGCCAGTCCAGCGCCGCATTCACCGCGCGCTGGTTTGCGGTTTCGCGCGAAGCCGGGAAATCCAGTCGTTTCGCCCACGTTCCACGCGGTGAATGCAACCCCATGAAAATCGCCGCGCCCGCCGGGGCGCCGCCGTCCTCCCTCGCGTCCGTGAGCGACAGCGCATAGCCGGCGCCCAGCCGTTTCGCGGCGCCCGCCGCCATCGCGACCGCGGTCTCCCCGCCCGCCGCGCCATGCCGGGGCGGGCGGTCCTCCGGGATGCCGAGCAAGCGCATCATGGACGCCTCGCCGGGGCACACGCAGCCGCCCGCGAAAACCCCTTCCGCGCCCGCCTCCTCCGCGAAACGGTTCGCCAGCATCCCGCCCGTCGCCGCCTCCGCCACCGCCAGCATGTGCTTCCTCGAACGCAGCAAATCCGCCGCCACCCGCGCCGGCGAATCGTGCCCGAAGCACAAAAAATCATCCCCCAGCAGTGCCGCGCACTCCCGCGCCACGCCCTCCAGCTCCGCCCGCCCCAGCCGCCCGTCCGGCGAGCTCAACCGGCAGTCCACCGCGCCCGGATGCGCGCACCACGCCACCGACAGCGCGTCCCCGTGCCGCGCCAGCACCGGCGCGAGCCGCGTTTCCAGCATCGACTCGCCGATGCCCGCCGTGCGCACCTGCACATACGCCTCGCCCTCCGCCAGCAGCCCGCGCGCCGCCAGCCGCGGCAGCACTTGCGCGACAAACATCGGCTGCAATTCGCCCGGCGGCCCCGGCAGCATGCACAGCACCTTGCCGTCCTGCTCCACCCATATGCCCGGCGCCGTGCCGTTCGGGTTGGGCAAAAATTCCCCGCGTTCCGGCCGCATCGCCTGCTTCAAATTGTTCGCCGTCATCTCGCGCCCCATCCGCGCAAAACGCCCCCGGATCGCCGCCGCCGCGCCCTCGTCAAACACCAGCCGCTGCCCGAGCACGCCCGCCACCGCCTCGCGCGTCCGGTCGTCGCAGGTCGGCCCCAGCCCGCCCGTCGTGATGACCACGTCCGCCGCGGCCCAACTCTCCGCAAACTGCCGGGCGATGACCTCCGCGTCGTCCGTCGCCGTGACATTGCGCGCCAGCGTCAGCCCGCGCCGCGCGAACTGCGCCCCGACAAACGTCAGGTGGCTGTTTGCCGTCAACCCCAGCAGCAGTTCATCGCCCAGCGTCAGCAATTCGATCCGAGTGTGTTTGTGAGCCATAAAAAAACGAGGATGGGCCGGTTCCGGCGCGGAGGCGCGAAAAAAAACATGCCGCGCCCGCCCCAAGGGGAGGAATGGTTGCCGGCTGCTGCGGCGGTGGTGGCGATTTCGGCCCCGCAGGGGGGCTGCTGCCACGGTGGTTTTGCCCCTGCGGGACACTCCGGCATTTCAACACCCTGCCACCAATATCTTTTCCCGTTCTCTTTCCTCTTTTTCTTTCCTCTTTATCTTTATCCTGCGCTTTCCTCTTTCTCACTGATGTTACGCGGCGGCCCGTTTTGGCAGGGCGGTCTCGCCGAGACCGCCCTGCCAAAACGGGCCGCCGCATAACATCAGTGAGAACGAGGACAGCGCAGGATAAAGATAAAGAGGAAAGATAAAGAGGAAAGATAAAGAGGAAAGAGAAGGGGAAAAGATAGTGGTGGCAGGG
>JAITDF010000538.1 GCA_031282705.1 Opitutaceae bacterium
AGGTTGGGAAAATCCGCCCAGCGGGACAGGCCGAAGAACTTCTGGCCGACCCCCGCGAGAAAGGGCGCGTGCGCCATGGCGCACACCGCCGCCGCGTGGGAGAGCAGGCGGAGATCGGGGGGGCTGGCGTCGAATTCGTAGTTGGCGACGATCGCGCCGATCGGATGCCCGCCGAATTGCCCGTATTCCGCCGTGTAAACGTGGCGGTAGAAACCGGAGAAGGTGATGTCGGGCGTGTCGTCGAAGTCGGCGAGGAGGTCGGCTTTGGAAACGCTGAGGATGGACAACAGGATGTTCTGGCGGAAATCGATGCGGTTGACCAGAAATTCCAGCGAGCGCCAGGAGCTTTCCAGCCGGCGGAATTCCGGATGATGCAGGATGACGGAGAGTTGTTCGGAGATTTTTTCGTCGAGGAAGGCAATCATGGCGTCGGCGGCGGCAGCCACCCTTTTCGCGCCCGGACGGAACGCGGGATCGGCCACGAGCATCAACAAGTGATCCAGCGCCATCGGCCCCGGATCGGATTTTTCATAAGCGGACATCGATCTTTCCTTGTTGCGTGACATCGGAGTAAAGGCGCACGGGAACGTGCTGCGCGCCTTCTCCCTTCAAGCGTCCCGAAATGGAAAAGGACAACGCCATGCGCGTTTCCTCGCGCGGCAGGAAGGTCACCTGGACGTCGGTGAGCCGGGGTTCATTGCGGCCGATGAATTCGACGATCCGGCTGCGCAGCAGCGGTTCGTCGTCGGCGGAGACTCCCGCGCCGGCATGAGTGAAATCCGGCATCCCGAATTTCGGGTCCAGGAGCGTGCTGCCTTCGCGCGAGTTCAGGAGCCGGGCGACGTAATCGCAGATCGAACGCAGCAGGGCCTCTTCCGAGTTCAGGGTTTCCCTGGCGTGTTCCGGGTCCCGGTACATGAGGGTCATCCGCTCGAAAAGGCGCAGCCGGGCCATCTTTCATCCCTTGGAAGGGGAAAAGAGAAGGCGGATTTCTTCGGAGGAGAAAAACGCCTGAACGGTCAGGGTCGACACGTGGCTCTCCTGCGCACAGCTAATGGCCGAAATCCGAAGGTGTCCCGGATGCGGATAAATCTGCACCCGGCAGACCGCGCTTTTTTCGATGTGCGTGTCCGTCGGCTGGGAAAATTCCCACACGCCGTGCAAATCCACGGAAAGGGCGTCCAGTGGGGTGGCAACTTTCATGCCGCGCGGGATGAAATGCGTCTCTCCCCCCAAGTGGCCTTGGTAAGGCAGACGTATTTCCAGGCTTTTGTCCGGCAGAAAGGTGAAGCGTGGCGTGCCGATCCGGCCTTTCCCCGGGGCCTGCCCCCGTGGCATGGGCGTCCAGCCGGATTCCGCCGCCGTCACGACCGGCGCCGGATTTTCCGGCTTGGGCGACAGGACCGGCACCGGGTTTTCCGGCTTGTGCGGCAGGACCGGGATCGCGGACGGCGCGGAAGACGGCCTAGAGAAAATTCGTGCTATGATCTCACCGATCTGGCGGTTTTCCATGCCGCCGTCGAGAAACATCGCCAAAAGACCCGCCGCGGCAAACCAGCCCGCCAGCATCCAACGGAAAATCGCACGCATGGACAACATGGCTATTCCCTCACATAGACGATGCGTTCCGGCACGACCGGGGCGTTGACAGCCTCATCCCGCAAAAGCTGCGCCGCACCGTCGGGCAAGAGGGGAATGCGCAGGCTCTTGACGTTGGCTTTTTTGAGGAAAGCCGCCGAATCCGGAAAATCTTCCGGCGTAAAGTCCTTCTCGCCGTACAGGAAATCCCGGGCAAAGCGCAGGAAATCCGGCCACTGCCGTTCCAGCGTGAAACCGGGAAAGTCCACCCGGAGCGTGACCTGGCCGCAGATGGCCTGGTTGTAAACGAAAGGCTCGTCATGCGGGTAATTGCGGTTGATGAGCCACCAGTTTTTATCCTGGCAGGCAAGATTCACGGTATAGCCGTTCGGTCTCGACCGGGCGTCGACGTTGACCTGCGGTGGCGAGGAACGCATGCGCACCGGGTGCTCCTCTCCTGGCGCGGGATGGAAACGCGCCGCCCATTCTTCGCTGGTTCCGACGAAATGGAGAAAATCGTCGGTGAAGGGAAAAACGTGCCCATCCCAGACCGCCGCCACCGTGCCGTCGACGCGCCGATCCAGGAAGAGCTTGAGATCCGTCTGCACGAAGCTCGAAACGATGCCTTCCTTGCCATACATCTTTTCGACGTCGGCGTTGCTGAAACGATAGATGGGACTGGACAGCACCTTGCTTTCCCAATCCTGCTGCACGGCCAGCGCCGCCTCAAGCACGATGCCGTTGCCGGCAAAATCGAGCAGGCTGGCGAAGATCCGCGCCTGCGGTATCTCCGTGGCGAGGTTTTGCCTGGAAAAGCGGGTGAGCGCGGTGGCAAGATGCTGCTTGGCTTCTTGGTAGAGGTGCTGCTTGACGCCTTCCTGTTCCTTGCCGCTATAGTTGGTGCGCGCCAGCGTCAGCGACAGACTGCGGTTGCCCAGATCGTGCAGCACTTCCCGCACCGACCCCAGGTACTGCGTCATGGCCATAATGCCGTCGTAGATCTCGCGCATGTGCTGGCGATTGTCGGCTTCCTGCCACAGCGTCTGGAGCACGTCCGGCATGCGCGTGCCGGCCATCAGGAGCGTGTGCCAGGCGGCGGGATTGGTTTCGCTGTGCCCTTCCATGGCGACGGCGTACATGACCTCGAAAAGCCCCACGTCGGCAAACCAGGCGGGAGGTGGATCGGCATTCCCGAGCGGGGCCAGTTCCCGGGTCATGCGCTCCAAGAGCTTGAGGTGCGGGGTGTCGCCCAGATTCTTGATCGCGTAGAAAGTCTCGTAGGCAGCTTCGTCCGAGACGTTGGCGGACACTTCGATGAATTTTTGCGCGAAGGTGAGCCAGTATTCGGCGTATTGCTTATGATAGGCATCGAACATGCGGCGGATACTGGCATTCGTCGCGTCGCCGCGATCCGATAGCCGGTTCAGGTACCGGGACGAAGAGGGAGAAGAAGTCTCGATCCTGCCCGTCGCCGAACTTTCCGGCTCGACCCGGAAGCTATTGAAGAATTCGGAATTCACCGCGTAACTCGCCGCCGTGTAATAGGCGGGGATGCAGAAATCTTCCTCGCCCTGCACCGCGAGATGCGGCCAGTATTGCGACAGACAGACCTGCTGGTCGGTATTGACGCCGTTGTAGTAATCGATGATCGACTCGGAAAACACCGGGAAATGATCGCCGATGAAGCGGGTGATGACGCTGCCCAATTCGCCGGAGAGCATTTTCAGTTGATCGGGATTCTCCGTCCAGTTCAACCCGGCGCGAATCAGTTCGCTGCCGGTGGTGTTCCAGCCGTCGTCGTCGGTGAGCGGGAAAAATATGGGCGCTCCCACGGTTTTCCCTTTCCGGAGGCGCTCATTGACCACGTTGGAAAGCCAGCTCAGTTGCGTGAGCGCCGCGTGCTGCGTCTCGTTGTAACCCTCGGTGCCGGTGGCTTCAAGCACCTTCCTCAGTTTGTCGACCAAGGGCGGCAGCACGTCCCTGTAGAGGCGTTGGGTGAATTCCTGCTTTTCCTCCCGGGCCGCCTCTCCGAGCGCGTCCAGCCCGAAGGAAGGCAACAGCCAATGGGTCTGCGCCTCCTCCAGCTGGAGGATGTAGTTCATCCGCCCTTGCAGGGGCGCCAGCTTCAGGGCGGCCATCGCCGAACTCAGGGCCGGAGGCGCGGTGGTGAGCGCGCGCTTTTGGTAGAGGGTGTCCGCCGCGAGCAGGCCGCAGATCGCGAGCAGGAACAGGAGCCAGGCGCTCATGGCGGTCAGCCAGCCGGTGGAATAGGCGGAAAAGCACCCCTTCAGGGCACGGGCCACGCCGCCGCCGGCGGGCAGAGTCTGGGCGAAGAAGCGGGTCAGCACCACGTGCGGCAGGTTTCTCTCCGCTCGTTTGACGGCGGTTCCGTTCTCGCGCGGCGCGTCCGCGGGCGAGGAGGCTGCGACGATCTTTCCGGTCGGACAGAAAAAGATGCCGGAGAGCCGCAGCGGATCATGGCGCGGCGCTCCCTGCATGAGGCTCAAGAACAGCTGGTCGAGCCGCTCGCCCAAGGCTTCCAGGCGCTCGAAACAGAGGAGTTCGTCGCCGCTCGTCGGACGGTGCGCGACCAGGTCATCGTAAAAGCATTCGCGCAGCATCGCCACCGCCGCCCGCGCCGCTTCCCGCCCTGGGCATTCTCCCTCCTCCTTTGCCTCCTCCTCGTCGGGAAAGAAACGGCCGCCCCAGTTTTCCGCGTCGGGACGGGCAAAGAGCAATTGTCCTCCGGGCAACTGATCCACGTCTTCCACCAGCACGAAAAGCGGCAGGCTGCGGTTAAGCGAAGCTATCAATTCGTAGAGGCGGGTGCGCAGGAGATAGCCATGCTCATGTAAGCCTTGGTCGTCCGCTTTCAGTTCGTCGAGGGACAAGAGGAGCACCAGTCCGCGTAACACGCCCTTCTTCACGTCGCGCGCCATCAGCGTCAGCAGTTCTTCCTTGTCCGCGCCGTCGAGGGCGGCTTCCCGCACTTGCAGGAGCGTGGTCATGGCGAAGTCGTGTCGCGCGATGGGCAGCGCGGCATCGTGGCGCGATGGATTTTCGGCGAAGATCGGCGAGAGGGAACCCGTGGCATCCAGCACCACGTACCAAGCACGTTCGAGGAAATCCCTCGGATCGATGGCGCGCTGGTAGCCTTGTCGGTCGCGCAGGAGCAGGCTGTTCCACAGCGTCTCCAGCGGACTTTCCGCGACGCTGGCGGGCTGTGATGGGCTCTGCAAGCCGGAAAGCGCCTGTTCGACGAAGCGGCGTTTGTTGCGCAGCCGCCAGCAGAAGCGCAGGGCGAAAAACAGGAGCACCCCGGCGGCAAGGCCCAGCACGATGAATACGCCGGTAAACATCGGCCAGCGCATCCACCAGGCGAGCAGGGTCAGCCCCGCCAGCACGGTGGCAACGAGGAATCCCCAGAGAAGGATTTTCAGAATCGCGCCGAGTGTTTTCATCGTTGTTTCATTTCAGGGGGGCAGAGGACAGGAGACAGAATTGAAAAAAACATCTTCGTCGATGCCCCCTCAAAACCCGATCCGGGGCACGCCGAGCAGGAGGCCGGCGCAATACAGGCCGAACACCAGCGTGCCCGCGAGCGGCAGGAGCGCGTAAAGGAACCATTCGAGCGCGCGCGGGAATTCCCGGCCTCGCCACCGACCGCGTTTCGAGGAAAGCGGCACCCTGGCGCCCTCGCTGCCCCGCAGCACCCGCCGCGCCGCCTCGCGCAGCTTTTCACGCTGCTGATGCATGTCGAAATAGCGCCCGCAAAAGCCGAGCAAGAGACACAACGCGAAAACGTCCAGCTCCCGCCGCGCGAAGTTCTCTTCGCGGCTCAAACGGGCTGCGGCTTCCAGCCGCGCGGGCAGGGCGGCCCCCGCTTCGGTTTCCGTCGTCTCGCCGGTCAGCGGCAAAAGGCGGTCGAGCAGTTCGTCGAGCGTCTGGAAGAACAGCATCCCGGCGGCGGAAGTTTGGCAAAACGCGTGTTGCAGACTGTACGCCGTCCACAGCGAGGCGTCGGGACGGCCGGAAGAGAGCAGGATTTCATCGACCCAGGCATAGACCGCCAGACGACAGCGGGAAAGGTCGGAAACCTCCACTGGCCGGCCGGGATCGGGCTTTTCGCCGCCAGTATTCGTGGCGGGCGGGGGCAGCTCCTGTTCCTCCTGCGCCAGCGCGTACAGGCGGGCGCTGATCTCGGAGAGCGGCAGATTGGCGTCGCTCGCCAGGGAACGGGCGTTATCGATGAGCGGGAAAAAACGTTCGAGCACCTTCTCTTCCTCATTTGCGAATGACGGTCAACTGCACCCATAGATCGGGTGGGGCTTCCGGCAGGAAGAAAGCGACTTCGCCGTGTTGCAGGGTTTCTTCCCACAAGGGGTCACCCGGGTCGACCATGAAATAGGCGGTGTCTTTACGCCGGGGGAGACCCACGGGAGGCGCCTCGGCATGGAGGAGGCGGATGCCGGGCAGCGCGCGCGCGACGAGACTGGGCAATTCCCGGCTCGGTGCGAGTTTGCCGAAGGCCACGGTTTTCCGCGCGAGTTCTCCGTCCGTCTGCGAGCGGAGGAGCAGCCAGTAGGCGTAGGAATTGTCGCGCGCCGACGGCGGCATCGTCGCCTGCCAGAAACCGCCGCGCGCCTCGAGGGTGAACGAGAAATCGGGGCCGACCACGAGGGCGTCCACCAGCCGGGTGACGACGCCGCACACGGCCTGGAAACAGAGGAACGGCTGCTCGTGGTCGTAGGGCGGCACGGCGCGTCCGCCCTGCGGCGTCTCGCCCAAGGGCGACAGCGAGGCGGAAAAGACCGAGAGTTCGCCGACCAGCCGGGTGAGCGCGATGAATACCGGCCAGGGATGCGCGCGCGGCGCGGCGAGCCATTGTTCGAGTTCCGGCACGTTGCGGGAAATCACCCCCAGGATGGAAAAGAGGGTGATGCCGTAGAGGCTGGTGGCCTGCGAATTCTGGACGATCTCGCCGCCCACCAGCTTGAATTCTTCCAGTTGCCGGGCGCGGGAAAGCAGCACGTCGCGGGTGTCGCGCAAGAGGTTGGCGAGCGTGTCGGAGGCGTGGATGTCGAGGAGCGGCGGCAGGAAATCGCGGTCGAGCCGCACCCGCTCGCCGTCGCGGATCAGGCGAGCGACGGGAATGCGCAGCAGGGTATCCCGCATTTCATCGCCGAAACACAATTGCAGGCGATAGAGGAGCGTGCGCACGTCGGCCGGCGGCCCCTTGCCGTGTAGATCCGCCGCCTGCTCGGGCGTCAAGGGCGTGGTGAAGCGGTAGGCATCCGGCGCGGATTCGGGGGTGTCGGTCTGCAGGACGTTGTCACCCGTTCCACGGAAGGGCGCTAGGCCGACGAACACGGGTAGCGGCGCTTCCGGATTGCTCCAGGCTTCGCGGAAGGGGCGCGGGGCGAGGGTGGCGTTGTCGGGAAAACTGATCCAGTCGCCTTCCCTGATGAGGAGCGA